>NZ_JBOFOC010000084.1:0-32572 GCF_051659245.1 Microbulbifer sp. | reverse complement strand
GACATGCCCGCGATCGGGCTCTGTTCGCGGGCATGTCGGATGGCCGCCCCGCCGCTCCTACAGGGGTGAGCAGTTACGCCCCGAAAAAAACAAAACGAGAATCATTAGCACCGCCATCACCGGCCCACTGATCGCCCTCCCTATTCGTGCTCGAGCCCCAGCATATCCGCGAAGCGGTTAAAGCCGGCGGTCATCTCCATCACCCCCAGGGCCTCCACTATTTCCTCGTTTCTCACCCCCACGTCCCGCGCCGCGTCCAGCAGCCGCTCGCCGTGGTCGTAGGGGGCGATATTGGCGTGGCGTGCGAGGTCGAAGAGTTCGTGTTCCCCGGGGGGATAGTGCACGTGCTCGGGGTAGGAGCGAATGCGCAACACCTCCTTCGGATCCACACCCAGTTCCTGCAGGGTGGTGCTGTGGAAGTAGATAGAGTAGTCGCAGCGATTGTCGGCGGAGACCACCAGGGCGATCCCCTCTTTCAGCTGCGCCGACAGGCAACCGTGCAACATCAGTGCCTTGAATTTGTCCCAGTTCGCCTTCAGCAAGGCCGGGTGGTGAGCATAGGCCCGGAACAAATCCGGCACCGAGCCCAGTTCATCCTCTATTTCCGCGAAGATCGCCCGGACCTCTTCATCTTCGGGGTCCTTTACCAGGGGGATACGGCTCATGGTTCACCTGCCTTCATCCAATTCACTTCGGTCTCAAACTTACCCACTTCCCGCCCGGCTGAAATACTGTATATAATCCCAGCATGCGAAAAATCATCCACTGCGACTGCGACTGCTTCTACGCATCGGTCGAAATGCGCGACGATCCGAACCTGCGCGGCCGGCCGCTGGCAGTGGGTGGCGCCAGCGACAGACGCGGGGTCATCTCCACCTGCAACTACGAGGCGCGCAGCTTTGGCGTGCACTCGGCCATGCCCAGCGCCCAGGCGAAGAAGCTCTGCCCTGATCTGATTGTAGTACCCGGCAACATGAAAAAATATCGGGAGGTCAGCGGCCAGATCCGGGATATTTTCCTGGAATACAGCGACACCATAGAACCTTTGTCCCTGGATGAGGCATTCCTGGACGTCAGCGACAGCGCGCGCTGCCGCGGCAGCGCCACCCTGATCGCCGAGGAGATACGCCGGCGGGTACGCGAGAGGCTGGGAATCACCATATCCGCCGGGGTGGCGCCGAACAAATTCCTGGCCAAGATCGCCAGCGACTGGCGCAAACCGGACGGCCTCACGGTTATCGTGCCGGAGGCCGTGGACGAGTTCGTACTGCGCCTGCCGGTACACAAGATCCACGGCGTGGGCCGGGTGACCGCGGAGAAGATGCACCGCCAGGGCATCCGCACCTGCGCCGACCTGCGCAACTTTTCACTGATCGAGCTGGTTCAGTCCTACGGCAAATTCGGTCGCCGGCTCTACGAGCTATGCCGAGGCATCGACGAGCGCCCGGTGGACAGCGACAGCTCGCGCAAGAGCGTCAGTGTGGAACACACTTTCAGCGAAGACCTTGTGGCGCTGCCCGACTGGCAGGAGCAGCTCACCGAACTGTATATTCGCCTGCTGGAGCGACTGGAAAATCTCGACGACCGCTACCAGATCAGCGGCGCCGCGGTAAAGGTGAAATACGGCGACTTCTCCCTTATGACCCAGGAGCGGGCGAGCCAGTCCTGCCGTATCACCGAATTCAAACACCTGTTGCAACAGTGCTGGGACAAGCGTGCGGAGCCCATCCGCCTGTTGGGGGTCGGCGTGAAACTCAGGGATTTGCGCGCCGATTTGGGCCCGGAGCAGCTACCTCTGCCACTGCCCGGTGCGGAGCGGCTTTCCGCCTGAATCGGCCCCCTTCCCACTACAAATCTGGCGCAGCCGCACACTTCGCAAACCCGGGCTCCAAATCCCGGGAACTATACTCACCAAAGCACCCGCTAAGGATCGGCCCGATGAAGAGAGTGCTCCCCAGCGCCCTGGTCGGCTGGTTTCTGAACTACGCCAGAACCCTGGAGCACCCGCAGCTGTTCAAGTGGATCAGTGTCATTTTTCTGGTGGATTTATTGATTCCCGATCTGGTGCCATTTGTCGATGAAATACTGCTGGGGCTGGCCGCACTGTTTCTGGGACGCTGGAAAAAAAGCCGTTCCGGAAAAGAGCCTGCGGAGAAGACCGCCGGTACAGGGGAATCCCGGAGCGGATCACACAGGAAGTAGCGGATCTCAACCGGCGCAGGAGGCGCGACTGAGTGTTCTGGAATCATTTCCAACAGCTGAGCGATGAAGCACTGCTCGACTACTACCACTCCACGCGCAATATCCGCGCCTTCCGCCTGCTCTACGCACGCCACAAAGACAGTCTCTATCGTTACTGCAGCCAGATGAATCTCGCCGCCGCCGGCAATGTGCTGGAGGAGCTCTGGAGAAGTATTCTGGAGCGCCCGCCGCAACTGTACGGGCGGCTGCTGCGCAGCTGGTTGTTTATTCATGTAAACAAACTGTTGCGCAACGTCACGGATCAGAGCCGGGATACTGTTGCGGAAGCACCCCTGCCGGGCAGCAAACTGCTCTCCACGCTGCAAAACCTGCCGAGAATCGAGCGCAATATTTTACTGCTGCATATAGAGTGCCGGCTGCCGCTGGCCACGATCGCAGACATCGAAAGAATTTCCCTGAAAAAGTGCCGGGAACACTATCGCAACGCCGGAGAGCGGCTGGAAACGCTCTTGAACGGACCGCGGAGACAACCCTGGCGGACGAGAGAGGTGGCAGTATGAGCGCGTGGGAACATCACTATCGGGACGCAGTGGCGGAGATGGCCTCCCCGGATTGCCTGGATAAAAAAATCCTGCAGCAAGCCCGCCGGTACAAACCGCCAAAAAAAGACAATCGCTGGTTATCCAGGGCCGCCAGCGGTTGCGCCGCACTGGCAGTGGTGGTGCTGTTGGCACACCCGGCCCAGTACCTCGGCGCCCTCACCCCCAACGGTCACGCGATGGATACCCAGAACGAACACATGGCCCGGTGGAGACGGAGCAGCGACCGCCTGCTGGAGAAAACCGATTCCTGGTATGCACTGCGCAGCGAGGTGAAAGCGGGCAACTACGTCAACCTGTGCAACCAGTGGCGGCGCCAGCAGCGCAACTCCGCCCTGGAGAAACTCCCTCGGGACCTGGAAGCATCAGCCCGCAGCCACTGCCGCCTGCTTCCCACTCCCTGATGTGGTAATTCTTATACGAATTGCATAAACAACCACTCGGTGGGTTCGGTGGTGTACCCGATATAGTCCTGGATTAACTACTACTCTCCCCTCTCCCGCTTGCGGGGGAGGGGCCGGGGGAGAGGGCGCTGACCGGCTCCCCCTCTCCCTAACCCTCTCCCCCAAAGGGGGAGAGGGGACTGTCGGAGCATCGCCTGCAAGCAGGCTCCTACAGTGCAATCCTCAGGGGCGGGAGCAGCTCGGGGCTTAACTGAGTGTCATTCATACCCGGACGGAGTTCTATGCCGGTAACCATCGGTGTCAGGGTGTAAAACGGGCAGATGGAAGTAAAATCCAGCAACGGGTCCTGGACGTATCAGATTCCTCCGCAGGCTGTCAGTCCGCCGTCCACCACCACGCACTCACCGGTGGTATAGCTGGAGGCGTCGGACACCAGGTAGAGCACTGTGCCCGCCATCTCCTCCGGCTCCGCATGGCGGTGCAGGGGAATATGGCCGATGGCGGTATTGTAAATTTCCTCATGGGAAAACAACGCCCCGGCAAAGCGGGTTTTGGTGAGCCCCGGCAACAGCGCGTTCACACGGATATTGTACTGGGCGCACTCCTTGGCAAAGGCCTTGGTCATATTGACCACCGCCGCCTTGGTAATCGAGTAGATCCCCTGGCCGGCGCCCGGCTGCAGGGCATTGATGGAGGCCGTGTTGACGATGCAGCCACCGCCCTGCTCGCGCATCAGCCTGCCCGCCTCCACCGACATAAAGAAATAGCCGCGAATATTGACGTCCACGGTTTTCTGGAAAGCTCCCAGGTCGGTATCGAGAATATGGCCGAAATAGGGGTTGGTCGCCGCGTTGTTGACCAGGATATCCAGCCGGCCGTGCCTTTCGCGGATATCCGCAAACACCCGCTCGATCTCTTCCATATTCCCGATATGGCAGGGCAGCGCCTCGGCGCTGCCGCCGGCCTCCACTATGGATTCCGTCACAGCCTGGCAACCCTCGATCTTGCGGCTGGACACCAGAACATGGGCTCCCTGCTCCGCCAACAGCCTGGCGACGGCCTCGCCGATACCCCGGCTGGCGCCGGTTACCAGGGCGACTTTTCCTTTCAGGTCAAATAGATTGGTTGGCATTTATTTATCCTCTTTAATTTCTATCGCTCAGAGCCCTCCTGTAGAAAGGGCAAAGCGAAGTGTGCTCATCCTACAAAACCGTGACGAGAAGGCGCTGATGCCGGTGGCTTTTTGCGGGACCGTCGGAGGCATGGATGCCGACGCCGAGCGTACAGGGACGTATTAGGGGGGCGCCCAGCCCGTGTCCCGCAAAAAGCCACCGGTAGCAGGGCCGCCAAAGCCCTTCACCAAATCCCACCGGGTTCAGTATTCTTTCTCGATCATATCCAGTGCCATACGAGCCACCGGCTGCACCAGCGCTCCTAACCGCGCGGCATTTTTATTCGACGCATTGCCATCCCGGGCCCGTTTGGCCACGCCCTGGATAATCGCCGCCAGGCGGAAAAAGCTGAACGCCAGGTAAAAGGCCCAATTGTCGATTTTCCCGATGCCCATTCGCTCACAATAGCGGGCCACATATTCAGCTTCGGTGGGAATACCCAACCCATGGCGGTCCACTCCCATCAGTCCGGAGACCCTGTCACCTTCGGCGGGCATACGCAGCTGCATACACTGGTAGGCCAGATCGGCGAAAGGGTGGCCGAGAGTGGAGAGTTCCCAATCGAGCACGGCGATAGCGCGCGGTTCGTCGCGGGCAAACATGATGTTATCCAGGCGATAATCGCCGTGCACCAGTGCCACGCGGCCGTCGTCTTCCGGCAGTGTGTCCGCCAGCCAGTCGATCAGTTCGTCCATGGCCGCAATTTTTTCGATTTCAGAAGCGCGGTACTGTCCACTCCAGCGCTCGAACTGGCGCTGGAAATAATTGCCCGGGCGCCCGTAATCGGACAGTCCCGCCGCCTCCACGTCCACACTGTGCAGCGCCGCCAGCACGCGGTTCATCTCCTCGTACATCGCACCGCGCTCCGCCCGGTCCACTTCCGGCAGCGCGGCGCTCCAGAAGATGCGCCCTTCGCAGTATTCCATCACATAGAACAGGGAGCCGATCAGCTCTCGGTCCTCGCACAGGTGCAACACTCCCGGCACCGGCACATCGGTGTCGGCCAGCGCCCGCATTACGCGAAATTCGCGATCCACCGCGTGGGCGGACTTCAGCAACTTGCCCGGCGGCTGTCGACGCAGCACATAAGTGCCGGATGCCGCGTGTAACTTGAAAGTGGGATTGGATTGACCGTCGGAAAATTTACTGACTTCGAGCGGGCCGCGAAAACCCTCGATACAAGCGGCCAGATATTCTTCCAGCCGCTCCGGAGGCAAGTGGTCAACCGCATGTTTTCCGGATCGTATTTCCTCTGCCATAGGAGTTCCCCCTCAATCGCTTTCCGCCCCGTAACGCGCCGCCAGATTCCGTCCCAGCTGCATCATATGCACCTGGTCCGGCCCGTCCGCCAGGCGAATGGTGCGCGCGTAGCTGTAGTGCTGCGCCAGGTTGTAGTCCTGGCTCAACCCGGCGGCCCCGTGGATCTGTATGGCCCGGTCGATCACATTGCAGGCCATCTGCGGCGCGACGATTTTGATCATCGAGATCAGGTCCCTGGCCACCTTGTTGCCGTACCGGTCCATCCGGTCCGCGGCCTTCAGGGTAAGCAGGCGCGCCTGTTCGATTTCACAGGCGGACATGGCGATATCCTCGCGCACCGAACCCTGCCGGCTCATCGGCCGGCCGAACACCTCCCGCTGCTCCACGCGCCTGCACATCATCTCCAGCGCCCGCTGTGCCTGGCCTATCAGGCGCATACAGTGGTGAATGCGGCCCGGGCCCAGGCGTCCCTGGGCGATTTCGAAACCGCGCCCCTCCCCCAGGATCAGGTTGTCCGCCGGTACGCGCACATTGTCGAAAACAATTTCCGCGTGGCCCTCCGGCGCATCGTCGTAACCGAACACGGTCATCGGGCGAATAATATTGACGCCGGGACTGTCCACCGGCACCAGTATCTGCGACTGCTGCCGGTGGCGATCGGGATTGTCCGGGTCGGTCTTGCCCATCACGATCAGTATTTTGCAGCGGCGGTTGAGGGCTCCGCTGATATAGAATTTGTGCCCGTTGATCACGTAGTCGTCGCCGTCGCGCACAATCGAGGTCTCGATATTGGTGGCATCGGAGGAGGCGACTTTCGGCTCGGTCATGGCGAAGGCGGAACGGATCTCCCCGGCGAGCAGCGGTTTCAGCCACTGTTCCTGCTGCCGCGGACTGCCGTACCGGGCGAGCACTTCCATATTGCCGGTATCCGGTGCGCTGCAGTTGAACACCTCCGGGGAGAACAGCACCCTGCCCATCTCTTCCGCCAATGGCGCGTACTCCAGGTTGCTCAGCCCGGCGCCGGAGTTCGAATCGGGCAGAAACAGATTCCACAGCCCCGCCTCCCTGGCTTTGATCTTCAGCTCCGCGAGTATCGCCGGCTCGCCCCAGCGGTCCTCCTGCAACTGTCGATGAAAAACGGCTTCCACCGGATAGACATGGTCACGCATAAAGCACTTGAGGCGCTCCAGCAATTGTTTTGTCTTGTCGGAATACTCGAAATCCATTGCTGTCCACTCCGGCTGGCTACAGGTAAATGGCCCAGGTCAAGAGCGCGGGACCTTCACATCACGGTTATCGCTCAACTCAGCGCTATTCAGCTGTAGGTAATAAACTCCCGCCGCCCCTCGCGCTCCAGGTGCGGCACATGATTGAAACTGTGCAGGCTGATACTGTCGGCACCGCAAAAGAAATGGCTCACTGCCGTGTTTTTGATCTGCATATTGAGTCTGGTCACCGTCTCGGCGTGGGCGCCGAGCACCTGGCGCACCATCATTGCGATGGCGCCGCCAGAGCTGACCACGAGGGTTTTCGCACCCCGCGGGCTGTCGCCAATCAGCTTCAAGGCTTCCCCGATGCGCTGCTCGAACGCCTGCCAGCTCTCCACCGGACTGATCTCCCCCTGGGCCCAGGCGAGCATCGCCTTCTTGAGAAAACGGTAATAATCGGAACGGCCGGCGCCTTCGCCCGGCACGGACTGCGGATCGCGCTCGCCGTAACTGCGCGTCACGCTGTGAAAATCGAATTCATTCAGTTGGGGCGCCAGCTCCACGCGCGACACATCCAGATCCAATCCTTCGCAAATCCCCTGCGCCGTCTCCCGATGGCGCCGCAGATCGCCGCAGAGAATGCGGTCAAAGCGCGTACCCGCCGCGCACCAGTGCTCCCCCAGCCAGCGGGCCTGGCGCCAGCCGAGATCCGATAATCTGTCGTAGTCGGCAGCGCCGAACGAGGCTTGGCCGTGGCGAACGGTATAGAACTCAGCCACTGTGATTCCCCCTTCAGTTGCCTCACACCTCCATGGCACTAAGTTAAGACTTGGGCGGCCCTGCTACCGGGGGCTTTTTGCGGGACACGGGCTGGGCGCCCCCCCTAAATCCATCCCTGGAGGCTTGTCCGCGAGGTCCCTCTCGCAGACAGTCCCGCAAAAAGCCCCCGGCATCAGGCCCTTAGCATCACGGTTATCGCTTAACTCAGCACCAATCGCCTCATACCCTATCGCCGCTCATTGAATCATCAAAGTTTATTATGCGAATATCCAATCATTCATAGTGTTAATGATGGTGACCGCTGTGCAGCTGAAACAGATGGATATGAACCTCTTCCTGGTGTTGGAGGCCATCTACAGCCAGCGCAACCTGACCCGCGCCGCGGAGCAGTTGCATATCACCCAGCCGGCGGTCAGCAATGCCCTGGCGCGGCTGCGCCGCACCCTGGATGACCCGCTGTTCACGCGCACTCCCGCCGGTATGCAGCCGACGCCGCTGACGGAGCGCATCATGCCCAGCGTCCGGCAGGCCCTCGCACTACTCGGCGGCAGCCTGAGCGAACAGCGTCTGTTCGACCCGGCCACCGAGGAGAAGACGCTGCGCCTGTCCATGAACGATATGGCGGAGACATTGCTGCTGCCGCGGCTGCTGGAGAGACTGCAAAAGCTGGCGCCGGATATCAGCGTCGAGTCCTACTATGTGCCCCGGGATCAGTTGGTCAAGGAGCTGTCCGCCAACACCCTGGATTTCGGCCTGGATATCCCCCTGGTCTCCGCCACCCATTTGCACCAGCAGCGCCTGGTCAACGATCGCTACCTGTGTATGCTGCGCGTCGACCATCCGCTCGCGGATCGGGCGCGCCTGACCCTGGATGAGTACCTGCAACTGGAACATATCCACGTCTCCAGCCGCCGCAGCGGACCGGGGCTGGTGGATATCGCCCTGAACAAGCTGGGGCGCCGTCGCAGTATCAAACTGCGGGTACAGCACTACCGGGTGGCGCCGCTTGTGGTACTGCGCACCGACCTGGCGCTCACGGTACCCGCCAGCCTGGCCGACCAGTATCCAGCGAGGCTGTTCGAGCTACCGTTTCAGATTCCGCAGATGGACTGGCACCTGCTGTGGCACAAGAACCAGCATGAAGACCCGGCGAACAAGTGGCTGCGGGGGCAGTTGATGGATTTGTTTGTCCCGTGAAAAAGCGCCGCTGCGGCCGGAGATTGATCACTGATTTCGGCCGGATCGGTCACTGCCGCTCACTATTCCCCCTGCTATTCTCCGCCACATCAATATGCAAAGAGCTGCATATAGCTTTCCGGTCGTGACTAAAGAAAGAGAGAACCGCCATGTCCCTCGCCTATCCCCACCTGCTGGCCCCGCTGGACCTGGGTTTCACCACGCTGAAAAACCGGGTACTGATGGGCTCGATGCACACCAACCTGGAGGAGCATCCGGGTGGTTTTTCGCGGCTGGCGGCCTTCTATGCGGAGCGCGCACGCGGTGGCGTGGGCCTGATTGTGAGCGGTGGTATCGGGCCCAACGAGGAGGGCTGCGTGGCCACGGGTGCGGCCAAGATGACCACCGTTGAAGAGGCGCAACAGCACCGGGAAATCACCGATGCGGTACACGCCGAAGGCGGTGCCATCTGCATGCAGATACTCCACGCCGGCCGCTATGCCTACAACCCCAACCTGGTGGCGCCCTCGGCGGTCCAGGCGCCGATCAATCCCTTTACCCCCCGCGAGCTGAGCGGCGGGGAAATCGAAGGCCAGATCGACGACTACGTGCGCTGCGCCACCCTGGCCCGCGAGGCCGGCTACGACGGCGTGGAGATCATGGGATCGGAAGGTTATTTCATTAACCAGTTTATCGTCTCGCGCACCAATAAGCGCACCGACGAATGGGGCGGCAGCTTCGAAAACCGCATCCGCCTGCCGATCGAAATCGTACGCCGCACCCGGGAAGCACTGGGGCGCGACTTTATCATTATCTATCGCCTGTCCATGCTCGACCTGGTGGAGGGCGGCAGCAACTTCGAGGAGGTGGTGACACTCGGCAAAGCCATCGAGAAAGCGGGCGCGACCATCATCAACACCGGGATCGGCTGGCACGAAGCCCGCATTCCCACCATTGCCACCAATGTGCCCCGCGCCGCCTTCAGCGAAATCACCGCCAAGGTAAAGCAACACCTGAGTATTCCGGTAATTACCAGCAACCGCATCAATATGCCCCAAGTGGCCGAAGCCGTACTGGCCGCCGGCCACGCGGATATGATTTCCATGGCGCGGCCCTTCCTGGCGGATGCGGAATTCGTCAACAAGGCGGCGGAAAACCGCGCTGACGAGATCAACACCTGCATCGGCTGCAACCAGGCCTGCCTGGACCACACCTTCGAGTTGAAACTCACCTCCTGCCTGGTCAACCCGCGCGCCTGCCACGAAACCGAACTGAATTACCTGCCCACCGCCCATCCGAAGAAGATTGCCGTAGTGGGCGCCGGCCCCGCCGGCCTCGCCGCCGCAACCGTGGCCGCCGAACGGGGGCACAAGGTCACACTGTTCGAGGCGGAAGACAAAATCGGCGGCCAGTTCAATATCGCCAAGCAGATTCCCGGCAAGGCGGAATTCCAGGAAACCCTGCGCTATTTCAAACGCAAACTGGAACTTACCGGCGTAACCATCAAACTCAACTGCCGGGCCACCGCGGAGGGCCTGCGGGAATTTGACGAAGTGATTATCGCCACCGGTATTACACCGCGCACCCCACCCATCCCCGGGATCGAACACGAAAAAGTGCTCAGTTACCTGGACGTACTGAAACACAAAAAGCCGGTGGGTGAAAAGGTGGCGATTATCGGCGCCGGCGGTATCGGCTTCGATGTAGCGGAATATCTGACGCACGAGGGGAACAACGACGAAGAGCTGACCGCCGCCGACAAAGACGAGTTCTTCGATGAATGGGGCGTGGATATCCGGCTGGAAAACCGCGCCGGTCTCAAGGCGCCTGCAACCGTCACCACACCACGCCAAGTGGTTCTGTTACAGCGCAAAACCTCCAAAGTGGGCGCCGGCCTGGGCAAGACCACCGGCTGGATTCACCGCACCAGCCTGAAACACCGCGAAGTACAGATGATTCCCGGCGCCGAATACGAGAAGATCGACGACCGCGGTCTGCATATCCGCGTGGCCGATGAGCAGCATCTGCTGGAAGTGGACAACATTGTGATCTGCGCCGGGCAGGAACCGTCGCGGGAGCTGTACAATGCCTTACTGGACACAGCGACCAAAGTCCATCTGATCGGCGGCGCCGACGAGGCTGCCGAGCTGGATGCCAAGCGGGCCATCGACCAGGGATCGCGGCTTGCCGCTGAAATTTAAGGAAACACATCTCTGTAGATCGCAATCGTAGGGTGCGCCGTGCGCACCGTTTCAGGAGCCTGCAGGTTCCGGCATCTTCTGGTGCGCACGGCGCACCCTACGGCATAAAAAAGGCCCCGCGAGGGACCAAGAAGCCAGAGTTCCGCGGAAATTCGCAGCAGTATCCCGCCGCCTGCGCGCAAGGCCTCCGGTTTCCGTATAGGAAAACCCCACAAAAATGCCAGACTCAACAGCAGGTAACTGAGGGCGGTGAGGCCGAAGGTGAACTGCTGGGCACTGAGCCCGGCCCAGACATCGATAATCTGCCCCAGGCCCGCACCCACATTGATCAGGAAATAGCGAAATTGCAGCACCAGCTCCCGGATCCGCTCAGTCTTCCTCCTGTGTCAGCATAGATGTCGCGCCCCCATTGTTACTTGTGGATAAATATACAGCACGAGTTCCCGGCAATATCCGCCAGCGGGTCTATACTCCTCTACGGCAACAGCCAAAGGTAACGCGGGCCATCACAGCCCCACAGATAAAAGTGACCAGACGCCCAGACTGGCGTCACGAACGAATTACAAGCCATGTCGCTGTCAAATCTCTTATTGCAAACCCGACCCGCAGTAGAAGAAGAGCTTTTCAAGCTGGCTCCGCCCTATACTCTATTCTTCTCCATCTGCGACGGTAAACAAAGGGCCAAGGTTCAACACGCCACCGCCGATGACTTCTCCGCTGCCTGGCAAGCGACGGCATCCCTGGCACGCAGAGCGGCAAAGGACGCCAAAATGGATGTCCGCTGGCTCAGGGTGGATTGGGTAACCGGCATCGAGGAGATCACGTGGCGCGAAATGAAGCGCAAGCTCGAAACCCTCACCTCCTCTTTCTTCCGCCATGGAATTGCACTGGATCCCGATCTCAAGCTCGCCTTCCTGGAGCAGGAGCTAAACGGTAACGCCATGTTCTATGGGGGGAAGACAGTCGAGCATGCGGTTATCAACGAAGAGAATTTCATGGCCTATGTGCGCCGGCGCTACCGCGGCCGGCCGGAGGTGGATTTTTCAGATGACAAACCGGTATATGTACTATCCACCAAAGGCGTCTTCACTGATGGATCCGGAACTCCAGTCCCCTTGCACGGACCGGGACGAAATGCCGGCCGCCGAAAAGTTAAGGAGTTCGATGAGACGACAGCAGCCAGGCTGATTGTAACCAGCAGCCAGTACCTGGGTAGACAAGTAAAGGCCAGCGGCCAATTTCGCTACGGTCGGCATGCCTGCTTTGACAGGAATATAAACCACTACAACGCCTTACGTCATGTCGGCAGCATATTTGCAATGCTGGAGGCCTGGGAATTAACCGGCGATCAGAAATTGAAAGCCGCAATCGATAGAGCATTGGAGTACCTGACGCGAGAGTTGATCAAGCCGGTAACATTGCCGTCTGGTGAAGAGGTATCTTATGTTGTGGATGGCGATGAGATAAAACTGGGCGGAAACAGTATCTGCGTGCTCATGCTCGCAAAATACGTATCCTTGACCGGGAGCAAAAAATACGATCTTCTGATGGAGAGCATAGCCCTCGGAATCCAATATTTACAGGATCCTGAGAGCGGTAAATTTGTGCATGTGTTGCAGTATCCGGATCTATCCGTGAGGGATGAATTCCGGATAATCTACTACGATGGAGAAGCCGCGTTTGGCCTTATGCGATTGTACGGAATTAGAAAGGACCCCCGTTGGCTGGCGATAGTTGAAAAGGCGTTTACCTACTTTATTTCTGCTGAGCACTGGAGGGCTCACGATCACTGGCTGAGCTACTGCGCAACCGAGATGACCCTATACCGGCCGGAAGAGAGGTATTACGAATTCGGCTTAAAAAATGCTGCTGACTACCTGGATGCAATGGAGGGACGTGTCCCCGCTGTCCCGACACAGTTCGAACTGATGATGGCGGCGGAGAAGATGATTTATCGCCTGCAACGAGATAAAACCCACGCACACCTACTAAAGAAATTCGACCTGGAAAGGTTTTACCACGCATTGCATAAGCGTGCGCACCACCTACTGAATTCCTATATCTGGCCGGAATTTGCCATGTATTTCAAGCATCCACGCAATATTGTTGGTGCATTTTTCATCCGACGCCACGGCTTTCGTGTGCGCATAGACGACGTTCAACATTATCTGTCAGGCCTGATCGGCTACCTCAATTACCTACTCCGCGAAAAGACCATTAAAACATCGGACAGTAAAGTCGATAAAAATATACCACCAGAGCCCCTGACTTTCGATTCAAAAGCAATCGCCAGTGCCAAAGAAGCTTTAAAATTGGCTCATAGCAGCCCCAATTGATAGATTTTTCGACAACTGCAGATTCGGAACTGACGCAATCTGAGTTTACAATCATATTCCCGGAGCATCTGGAAGAATTTATCCTTGGATACCATCAGACTGATACAGGATTTCGAACAATCCCTGATTTAAATCTGGAAGAGATCTTAGAAAGACATATACTGTTAGATGCTTTTAAAAGCAAAATATCGCCATCTCTCAACTCGCTTCTTAACAGCGTATATACCCCGCGTACAGATGGGAAAAGCCCTCCTTTTATATTCTGGGGCAACCGCATCCATATCTCCTCGATATACTCTCCAACCAGAAAAACCTTATCCAGGTTTGATCTTGATATCTTCTCAGCCAGCTCTGCATGAACACGTCTGGATGAATCTCCCAGTTCCATAATATCCCCAATTACAGCAATCTTCCGACCTTCGGGAGGGAGTTCGTAGCCCTTCAATAGATCCAGACTCGCCGACATCGATGCCGGATTTGCATTGTAAGACTCATCGATAATCGTTACCTGCCTTCGACCCACACTAGCCTTAAATATTTCACCACGGCCAATCAAAGGTGTATACGATGAAAAATAAGAAAGTGCATCTCTCCAACCTTCAACCTTCAATCCTATCATAACGGCGATTACAGCCAGGCTATTCATCGCCATATGCTCACCAGGAGCACCCAAAGTGTAACTTACTCTTTCACCCAGCACATTGGCTTCGACTTCACTTCTTGAGAAATCAAACTTATCTAACCTTATATCTGCGACATCGCTTTTTCCATAACATATCAGTTTAGATCCTTCCTTCGTTGCACGAGCCATTAGCAGATCAGCATGAGGCGTATCGCAGTTTATCACCGCAACAGAATTAGAAGGAGCTTGTGAGAAAATTTCCGACTTCGTAGCTGCAACGCCCTCAATACTTTCAAGATAGTCCAGATGAGCTTCAGATATGGAAGTTACGACAGCAACATCCGGCGATATGCTAAAATTCCTTCTTTTGAACCTCATCAAACATGAAGCTGCAACTTCAAAAATGGAATAATCATATTCATGATTTTTAGACATATGAGAGAGTACATTGGAGCTCACATTTTGGTTTATACCGGGAGAAAATATACGCCGCTGTGGTAGGTGCTTGCTCAGAACATGGTTGAGCATTGCCTTTGTTGTCGATTTTCCCACCGAACCAGTGATAGCAATAAGCTTCCCTCTCGTGATATTTTCTCTAATCAAATCCGCTGTCTTATAGAGAAAATCATTAGTATTATCAACAAAAATACATTGTTTATCGCAAAGACATTTCTCCCCCTTCATACTCATTGGAGCTACAAACCTGTTTATCCCTAGATTTTCACAACGTACGACCAGCTCTTCTAATGACTTTCCCGCTTGCTTGTATTTTTCCTTTACGCTTTCTGAAAAACGGTCCCCCATTATAATAATCCAGTACTTATCGTTAGATTTTTGTATAGCGTAAGCCAGACCCAGGAAGCTGTCTTCATATGATCCTTCGAAGTGAAACCTGCACTTCCCTTCAATCATATTGAGAAAGTCTCGCAATTTCATACCAACTTCTTGCTCATTCATTTTATCGTCGCCAGGAAGCGCAACCCCATCGTTTTCCCTATTTTCTTCTTTGGCCAAACCCACCATAAAATTTGTTTTTCTGTTATCTGTTATAATCCTTGATACCGAGAAAGTCCCTTTACTGATCTCCCGGTCATTGCCGAGGATCAGTCTTGGCACCAGACTATATGGCTCCGCCCCCTTTGCGCGATAGCGTCCCGGGGAATTGAAAACGAAATTCCCGATTGATAAGAAGATCCTCCCTCCGCCATATGTTTCCACTATATCGGCCTTGTGAGATCCGTGTGCCACTACATGATCTGCGCCGGCATCAATAATATTTCGGCACCACTCCTTATGATTCTCACCTGTATCCTGGTAATCTATACCCTGCCAATGCGGGCAGGCAATCACGATACTATCGGGATCTGATTCTTTGACTTTCCGGATTCCGCGCACCATCTCTTTAAGATTCGTGTTTGCAATACCAGGTCTGTTTTTCTTGGCAAAAAATCCATACTGGATATATCGACTTGTTGCTCGCATCCCGTTGAAGACATAGACGCTTCTTACCCTGTTTCCGATCTTCGTCTCAATGCGGTAGGGGCTGCGTGCCTCTTCGAGATTTATACCTGCGCCTATAGTCGCAATACCGTTGGATTTCAGCTTCTCGATCATGGCCAGTAAATTATCTGGCCCAAAATCCATTGTATGGTTGTTGGCCAAAGTGACGGCAGTCACTCCCAACTTTTTTAGCACTTCGATGGTAACATCTGGATCATCACAGCCTGGATACTGCTTGCCCTCTATCGGTTTACCCGGATTATGACTAAGCACCGTCTCCAGGTTCATTATTATTTCATCGCTTCTCTCGAGAAGTGGCAGAACGCCATCAAAGAAGGATGTCGGGTTATTCTGCAAGCGATCATAAGCTTTGGAATATTTTTCCCTTGATCTTTCAAGGTAGTAGTACCCTAGACTAGTATCACCGCAAAATGTGATCGTAAACGACTCGGCCATCACTATTCTCCTTCCGCCTGTTCCTTTACCCCCTCTACAAAGAAAATCTGCTCGAGTATGGACAAACCATTTATTTTCCGTATGCTGTCCTGGTCGTTTTTTATACATTTTGCAGCGGTGCCACATTCGAGCGAAGCTATAGAGGCACCGAACAATAGAAATTTATCCCGGATAACCATCACCTTAGACCATATTGTTCCCTGTATAGGGACAGGGGGATTAAAGTTTGAAAAAATTTACTCTACTTTCCTGCTTCATTAGCCTAATGATCCTCAGTGGCTGCGCCAGCGTGCGGAATTCTGAGATTACACCGGGTCTGGGTACAACCCTGGATGCCACCACCACCTACTACGGCCTGGCACATGCCGGTGCCACCGAAGCGAACCCGCTGCTCAGCTGGGGCAACCCCGTCACCACGGCGCTTGGATCTATCGCCATCAAGCAGGGAGTCAAGTATGCGGCCGTCAACTATATGCACGCGGACCCTTTCACTGTGGATACCAATGTCGAATCCGCAGGTGTCGCAGCCGGGATATGGAATATCGGTGCCCTCGCCGGCGTAAATCCCGTGCTGGGCCTCGCTGCGGCAATCACCACCGCTTATGGCTATTACCAGTACCGCGTACACTCCCATGCCGTCGAGCAGGCGAGGAATCCGGGTTATGCTACCGACGAAGGCGAGGCGGAGCAGCGGGAGCAAAACAGGCGTGTCCCGCTCCTCGCCACACAGGCCAAGAAGCCCTGAACCGACACCGCATCGCCGCACCACCGACTTCGCCTGCGAAGTCGGTGGCAATAACCGCAGCAGCCACAAATTCCCGCTGCCAAGAGGGGCTATCTTTCCCTGAGTGCCTCCCTCGCCCGGTTTACAGGCTTGATCAGGTATTCAAATACGGTTTTGCTTCCGGTCTTGATATCCACCATAGCAATCATGCCGGGGGTAATGGGAAACTTGGTACCGGCATCGTTGGTCAACGCATCGGTTTCTGTGAGGATAAAAACCCGGTAGTAGAATTCTTCCGGGTTGATTTCATCCTGAATGGTATCCGGGGAGATAGTGGTTACCCGCCCATCCAGGCCTCCATAGGTCGAGTAGTCGTAAGCGGTAATCTTGACCATCGCCGCCTGGCCAGGGTGAATAAAGGCGATATCCCGCGGCGATATGCGTGCCTCGATCAGCAACTGGTCGTTCAGGGGAACAATTTCCATCAGACGGCCGTTGGGGGGGATGACCCCGCCAATGGTAGTTACCTCAATGTCCTTTACAATGCCGCGTACGGGCGAGCGGTGCGTCAGCCGCGTCAGGGAGTCGGAGCGTCCCTCCAACACTGAAGACAAAGCTTCGACTTCCGCACTGACCATCGCCAACTGTTCCCGAGCCTGTATCATATACTCGGATCGCGATTCCCGGATTTTCAGTTCCAGTTCCGATTTCTCCCGGCTCAGGCGCAATACATCCACATTACTCGCAGCACCGGAATTCACCAGGGACTGGGTGATGGAAAGCTCTTTATCTACCAGCCGTAGGGACTCCCGCAATCCCCCCAGGGTTTCCCCAAGGCTGTTCCTTCGGGTTTTGAACAGCCTCATTTCCTTTTCCTTGAGTTCCTCGTAAGGTTCCAGTTGTTCGGGAAACGTCAGCGCTGTACCGTTGACCTCCGCAGCCAGCCTGGCGGCACGGGCCAGTACCGCCCTATATTTGGCAGCACTCTCCTCCGCATTGGAGCGGAACTGTGTCGGGTCCAGTTGGGCCAGCACCTGGCCCCGCTCTACGATATCCCCCTCCCTGACTTTCAGGTCCATGAGAATTCCCCCTTCGAGAGACTCGATGACCTGGGCGCGGGACGTGGGAATGACTTTACCGCTGCCGGTAGTGACCTCATCGATCCGGGCGAAATAGGACCAGGTGACCAGGGCCGCTATCAGCAGGAAAAAAATCCACACCACTCTGGTGGAACGGACAACCGTGGCCTCGTCGACTTCGTCACTGTAATGCTGCTCCGCGTTATGATAGTCCGCCTCAAGCAGTGGAATGGAACCTGGTCGTTTGCGTCCGACAGCACATGGGCGGCACGTGTTGACAGAAATATTCTTCGCCATCAGGACACCCGTTCACGTTTTCCCGATTCTCTATTAACTGTCTCGGAAAGTTTTGCAATAGCCGTTTCCTTGGTGTCATCTATAATTATTTGTCCGTTGTCCACCACCACTACCCGATCGACCAGGCTGAGCGTACTTGCGCGGTGGGTTGCAAGAACCAAGGTGCGATTCTTGCTCCACTCATCCAGATTCTGGATAAAGCGGCGCTCGGTCGCCTCGTCCAACGCTGCAGTGGGCTCATCCAGTAAGATAACATGTGGCTGGCGGATAAAGAGGCGCGATAGCAGCAACGACTGACGCTGCCCACCGGAAAGGCCCAGGCCACCTTCCAATACCGTATGATCCAACCCCTTGGGCATCTTCTGCACAAACTCCAAAGCTCCGCTCAACTGAAGCGCCCAGAGAATTTCCCCGTCTGTAGCGTGGGGTGCGCCAAGGATCAGATTTTCCCGCAAAGTGCCGTGGAAAAGTCCGGAGTTCTGGCTGAGCAGCCCGACATCGCGGCGGACATCTGCCGGATCTATATGCGCCATACTAACGCCGTCCAGGATCACCCGGCCGCTCTTGACTTCCAGGGAGCCGGCCAGGGCCTGCAACAAGGTCGACTTTCCTGCACCATTGCTACCAAGCACGGCGATGTGCTCCCCGGGGCTGATCGACAGCTCCGAAACCGTTAGCACCGGCTCGGCAGCGTCTTCACCATACTGGAAGGTCGCATCCTTGAAATAGTATTTACCGCGAATTACCGGCCTGTGTACCCGTTTGCTTCCCTCCGCGTGATCCACCGGCAATTGCATGATCTTATCCAGACTTTGCAACGCAACCCTGGCCTGTTGCCAGCGGCTCAACACCTGCGTTATTTGCCCCATGGGCGTCATCATGCGCGAGCCGAGTAAAGAGGCGGCCACCAGGGAGCCGGTGGTCAAATCTCCAGACATCACCATGGGTGCCCCGAACAATACGACTACCGCGAAAGTGGAAGACTGAATATTCTGCGTCCAGGTCGACAACAGATTGACCAGGTAGCGCAGCCTTAGATTGGAGTCCGCCGTCACCGCATTGAAATGATTCCACTGGCGCTGAAAGCGCTGCTCGGCCTGCAGTGTTTTGATATCCTCCAGCCCCTGAACCGTCTCCACCAACATCGCATTGCGCAGGGAGGATTCGCGCGTCGCCTCTTGTGCCAGCCGTTCAAGTTTTCCCTGTGCCAGTAGCGCGGGCACCAAAAGCAGCAATACGCCACCCAGAGGAACCCATACCAAGGGCCCGGCGATAACCCACATCACAAACAGAAACAACAGGAAGAACGGCATGTCCGCCAACGCCAGAACGGTTGTGGAAGTAACCAGCTCCCGAACGCGCTCCAGCTCACGAATCTGGGAAATAAAAGTGCCGGTAGACTTGGGTCTGGCCGAATTTCGCAGGCGTACCGCATGTCCGAACACCATATCGGAAACACGGATATCTGCGCGTTTGCCCAGGAGATCGGTGATCCGTGCCCGCGTTATACGCATGATGAAGCTGAATACAACGGCGAGTAGGACACCGCTGAATAGAACATAGAGGGTCGGCATGGATTCTGCCGGGATCACCCGGTCGTATACCTGTCTGGCAAACAGGATTCCGGCGAGCCCGAGTATGTTGGCAACCGTAGTGGCTATCATTACGTGCCCGTACGGCTTAAGATCCCGCAGGATTATCTTACGAAACCAGTGTTTGTTATCGGGCTTTATATAGTCGTCTACCCGTGCATCTTCCACTGAGCGCGCGGGACGGAGTATGGCAACCCGCGCAATCTGTTCGACAATTGTCGCCAGGTCAGCGCTGCTTTGCAGCCCCTGATCACCACTGTAATTGATGCCCACGCTGCCGTCACTGGCGATGGTTTCGATAACACCTATCTGTCCATCTCGAAATTGCACAACCAGCGGCAGGCGCCAGGGAGTGATAAGGGAGTCCTCGAAAGAAGAAAACTTCACCGTAAGACCCGCCTGCCGCGCCATGTTCCTGAGGATATTTTCGGTTGACTCCTCTCTGCCATAGCGCGCGGCGATGCGTACATTTTCCGCCGAGTACTCCAGGCGGTAGTGCTTGGCAATCGTCAATATCGCGTCCAGCCAGGGGGTAAAGTCCGCGCGGCGTTCGGAATCCGCCTGCGGCGCAATCTCGGCATCCACATCAGAAATCTCAAGCTCGCTCATGGTAGAATCTCCAAGCCCTGGATTTCCCGCCCCTCCAGCCGAAATGCACTTCTTATTTCTCCGGCGCTGTACAGGCATTCGACTTGCAAGCGATTCAAGTCGTAGCGGGTGTTGTCTATTTCTACGCGCGCCCGGTGCAATTCATCCTCGGCATTGAGAAGGTCCAGTAGGGTCCGTGTGCCAAGGGAAAAATACTGTTTGCTATATAGATCGCGAGTCTCGGCAATGGCACGCTCACGGGCATCAAGTATTGATAGGCTCCTTGTCAAGCCATCGGCCTCCTCCTGGGTGGCACGGAAATCACCCACAACCGACTGGCGTGCAGCGTCTACCGCCGCCTCTGCCGAACGCAGGGCGAATGTGGAAGATTGCCTGTCAGCATCGATCCTTCCTCCCTGGTATATGGGCATCGACAGATTCAGGAACACGGAACTTTCGTGTTCATTGAGGGAATTTGCGTCGACATACTCCGGGTCCAGATAATTGTTAACACTCGCATCCAGTGAAAGGGTCGGCCAGGATCGGGCTTTTGCATTCTTTACTTGCGCCACCGCCTCCGCATACGAAGCCTGTGCGATCAGTAAGTCGGGTACGGAAGAAAAATCAGGGTTGTCCACCCGGCAGGCGGGGGCAACGGACTCCGACGTGTTCATAGACAGCGTAACGCGAGAGTGGGTGCCCATCAGGTTCTGCAGGGTACTGCGCTCGCGATTGAGCTGCCCCAGGACCCGCTGCTTTGTCGCACGGGCCGCCTCGATACGGGTCTGCGCCTGCAGTACATCAGAGCGCGAACTCGCGCCCTTTTCATTGCGCATTTGTACCAGGGAAGCAATGGCAGACAGACCTTTGATCTGTTCCTGGGATGTTTTCAAACGTGCCTGGTAGCGCAGGACTTCGATAGCCGCCATCGCGGTATCGTGGGCGATCCTGTCGATGGACTTCAACACCACTGCCTGGGATCTTCTCGCACCGGCGGTGGCCAGATCGACGTCACTGGATACCTTGCCAAAGTCGTAAATCAACTGGGATGCATAAATCTGTATGGCGTGTCCGTCCCCTTCCCGCCTATCTTCGTTATCCCGACCGGCGATCAGGTTGACACTCAACTGCGGAAAGTAACCCGCCCTCGCCGCGCGGACGTTCTCTTCGCGCTCATTCAGTGAGCCTATGGCTTCGGAGATACTGGGATGCCAGTCCACAGCCCGGTGAACGGCCTCGACCAAACCTATTTCAGTGGAGGGATACTGGCCCCGACTAGCACTGTAATTTACGGCCGGCGACTCGGACTCGACCACTTCCGGCTGCAGGGAAGCCTCCAACTCCCTTCCACTGATCATACCTGTTTCCGCTGCATCATCTGCCCGGGATTGCCATACACACAAGAATAGCAGCGTGCTGAGCGCAACCATCCATAGTCGCTTTATTGAATCCACTATGTCTCGCTTGCTTCCGATTGCCACTTTTATATCTGTCGGCCCTCCCCACAAGGGAGAGAAGGCAGCACTGTGCAATTTATTCGATTGCGATTTTGAGCTTAGCCCAATAAAAAACACCGGGCCCTAAGGCCCGGTGTAATTCGTCGTCGAAAAGCTCCGTTGAATCAGACGTACTCGTCCGGGTTTGACAGATCCTGGAGGGGATCATCCTCAAGGCTATGCGGCTCGACATCCGTGCCGGTAGAGGTCGTCTCCGCGTCGGTGGAGGTCATCTCCGGGCCGGAATCACTCAGAGCATCGATTGCTGCCTGCATAACAGCCTCATCGCTCTCATCTGTCCCGTCCGAGTCCTCCGCAGGATCTAGCGACTCATCCTCAGTATCCAGCAGACCCTCTTCGAGGATACCAACGTCGTCATCATCGTCATCATCGTCGTCGTCATCGTCGTCATCGTCGTCATCATCGTCGTCATCATCGTCGTCATCGTCGTCATCGTCGTCATCATCGTCATCGTCATCGTCGTCATCATCGTCATCATCGTCATCATCGTCGTCGTCATCATCGTCATCATCGTCGTCATCATCGTCATCATCATCGTCGTCGTCATCGTCATCATCGTCGTCATCGTCATCGTCATCGTCGTCGTCGTCGTCGTCATCGTCGTCGTCATCGTCGTCATCGTCGTCGTCGTCGTCGCCAACGGGCACCGGTATAAAGTTGTCATCGTCATCATCATCATCGGTTGCTGCGATAATGGCGCCCGCCCCCAGCAACCCAAGACCTACACCCCACCAGGGAAATCCTGCTGCCGCAGGAGCAGCAGCGGGAGGGGGAGCAGGAGCAGGAACGCCCGCTGGGCCCAGCATCGCCAAATGCACGACATCGTTTTCCCCTTCAAGTACCAGTTCGCTGCGATCGCCGTCTTCGTCAATCTGGAAGAAATTGGCGATGATAATCTGCTCACCGGATTTGAGAATAACAACCAGGTCGACCCCCTCCCTGCCATAGGAGGCAACCTCATCCGATTTCACGGGCAGCTTAACCAATCCGACAGAGGACAAATCCAGGTCATCCACTGACACCTCTTTCAACGAGCGGGTGTCCTTCTCGTAAATAGTAGCGATCATGCTCTCACCTACAACCTTTGCAGAAGATCATTTACACATGTGGCAACACACGTAACTAAATTGGCCGCGCAACGTCCTGGAAGCTTTGGAACGTATTTGCCAATAGATGTGAGCTTTACCTTCCCTTCGCATCCTCTGTCCAACCTGCACTCATTGTATATTTGTTGTACGGCCATATTTGGTATGGACCGCAGCGGAGAACTTTTCAAGAGGAAAAATAGCGCCAGCTATGCAGAGTTCATCATTCCATGGATGAAAAGATAAATGCGGGTAAGGCGTTCTCGATGATCACTGACGAGGCTGTCGAACTGGACGCCAAACGGACCATCGTCCAGGGCTCGCGGCTGGCCGCTGAAATTTAAGAAAACGAGGGGAGAGTGTCGCAATGCTGCAAACCGATAGTCCGGCACAGCTGGACGCCGTCTGAAGGCGTGTAGATCGCAATCGTAGGGTGCGCCGTGACAGAAAATTGCTCCTGCATTTTCTACACTTTCGTTGGGCGGCACCCCGTTGGGCGGCACCCCGTTGGACGGCACCCCGTTGTGCGGCACCCCACCATCCGTGGCAGTCGCGCACCGCTTCAGGAGCCGGTGCAGGTTCCGACATCTTCTGGTGCCCACGGCGCACTCTACGGCATAAAAAAAGCCCCGCGAGGGGCCAAGAACAGGGGTTTCTTTCAAAGGTTCCTTTCAAGAGTTCCTTTCAAGAGTTCCTTTACTGCGGCTGGGCCACACCGTCACCAATTTCGGCCTGGACCTCCACATCGTGCCACTGCGGCCTGGAAAGGCGCTCGGTCAGCCGGTAAAGCAGAAAAACCAGGCCACAAAGGCTGAACATCAACC
This sequence comes from Microbulbifer sp., assembly GCF_051659245.1. Lineage (NCBI taxonomy): Bacteria > Pseudomonadati > Pseudomonadota > Gammaproteobacteria > Cellvibrionales > Microbulbiferaceae > Microbulbifer > Microbulbifer sp. The sequence goes on along the minus strand of NZ_JBOFOC010000084.1, from coordinate 8,950 downwards.
AGTAGAGCGCCGGCCCGCTCCACCATTCGATTACTATTCCGCCCACCAGCGGCGCCGCAGACCAGCCCAGGGAGTAAAAGGACGAGGCGCCGAAGTAGCTGCCGCGCAAGTGATCCGGCGCAAGGCGGTCTATCTGTACACTCATGGTGGGAAACAGCACCGCCTCCGCCAGGCTCACCACAAAAGTGGCTCCCATCCACCCGGCAAACCAGTGCACGGGGTTGAGTGCAAACCACACCTGCCCCGCGGCCAGTACGCCCAGGCCAATCACAATCCGCCCCTTTATGTCGATATTGCACATCAATTGCAGAAGTGGAAACTGTAACAGCACGATAGTGAGCGCGTTCACCAGGATCATGCTGGAGATCAGCTGAACCAAGCTCGGCGCCTGTGCCCGGGTCAGGTACTGCACCAGGCTGGAATCCATATGCGCATAGATAAAGAGCGTCAGCACATTGGCTAGGATCACCACCAGAAATACATGATCTTTTTTGAGTACCGCCAGAGTTCCGCGGAAATTCGCGCTCATACCCCGCCGTTTATGCGCCAGACGTCCGGTTTCCGTGTGGGCAAATCCCCACAAAAACGCCAGGCTCAACAGCAGGTAGCTGAGTGCGGTGAGCCCGAAGGTGGACTGCTGGGCACTGAGCCCGGCCCAGACACCGATAATCGGCCCCAGGGCCGCGCCCACGTTGATCAGGAAATAGCGGAATTGCAGCGCCAGCTCGCGGCTCTGTTTGTCCCGGACCAGGTCACCGATCAGTGCACTAGCCGGCGGCTCCCATACCGCACGGCCGATGGAGCAGAAAGTCATTGCCAGAATAAAAGCCGGCAGTGCCTGGGCCACCGCGAGCAGGGCAAAGGCGAGGAAATTGATCGCGGTGCCCGCCAGCAGTACATTGCGCCGGCCGTAGCGGTCGGACAGTGCCCCCACATAAAAACCCAACAGAGCCGCACCCATCGCGGAGGCACTGAGTATCAGTCCGATCTCCGCGGCTCCCAACTGGAATTTCTCATACAGCAGAATGGCCAGAAACGGCCACACCATAAAATAGGTTCCGCGGCCGAAGAAACTGCCGACCAAAACAATCCAGACCAACGGCGGAAAACCGTGCAGGCGCTGCCACCACTGCCTATCCATCTTTTACTCCTTGGACTTCTTTTTGGGTAACCACTCACCCCTTGGGAACCCGCATTGATTCAGCGGAACCACCTTGTAGGAGCCTGCTTGCAGGCGAACGGCTACGGCGTTCCGTTCTTGTTCGCCTGCAAGCAGGCTCCTACAGGGATAAGTAATTACTTTTTTGGAACCTGTTCAGAGACAAAATGCCGAAAAAAAAACCCGGAAGGTAAGCCTTCCGGGTTTTCTCTTGGGAGGAAGGCTTTTACACCTTCCATCGCCTGAAGCTCTGTCGGGTGTGCTAGGTGATCACTGCGGTCACCGGGCGCTTATACATGGAGCGGGTTTTGCGAACACAGACTCCACACCACGGGCGCACAGCGGCCGGCAGCAAATGCTGCAGGGCGAAGCGCAGGCGCGGTAGGTAATGGAGAGATTGCGTGTTCATCGGAAACTGTCGCTACTTGACACTATGACGTTAATACTATCTGAGCGCCGAATGTTTGCAAGTGGAACTTTCAATATTTTTCCTCTGGCCACGGACAGTAGATAAAAAAACATGCCAGCTATACTGAAATTGTCCAGGAAGGAACAGGAGCAGGGACCGGTCCATGACCAGCGACGCCAATATTCGCCATGAAATTCATCGCAACGCGCGAGAGGAGACTCAGGTATTGGATGTACCCGCCGGTCCCCTGGTCGGCGCGGTGGACGGGGAGACGGGTGTTCACTGTTTCCTCGGCATTCCCTATGCCGCGCCGCCCACCGGCGAGCTGCGCTGGCGGCCGCCACAATCGCTGCCGCCCTGGCAGACCCCGTTGCGCGCCACCGCCTTCGGTATACCGGCGGCACAGAATCCTTCCGGGCTGATGGAGGTTCGCGGCCCCAACGGAGAGGCGGCGGACAGCGAGGACTGCCTCTACCTGAACATCTACGCCCCACCGGGCCGGCGAGATAAGAAACTGCCGGTGATGCTCTGGATACACGGCGGCTCCTTCTATATCGGCTCCGGTTCCCAAGAGGTGTACAACGGCTGCTACCTGGCCGCCAGCGGTCGCGCTGTAGTGGTGACCTTCAATTACCGCCTGGGCGCGCTGGGTTTTCTGCGCCTTGCGGATATCAGCGACATTCCCTCCAGCGGTAATGAAGGTCTGCTGGATCAGGTGGCGGCGCTGGAATGGGTTCGGAAAAATATTTCCGCCTTCGGCGGCGACCCGGACAATATCACCCTGTTCGGTGAATCCGCCGGCGCTATGAGTATCGCCACCCTGCTGACTTCGCCCCGCTGCCGCGGCCTGTTCCGCCGGGCCATAGTGCAGAGTGGCAACCCCGGTGCGCTGCACTCCCGCAACAGGGCCAACGGCCTGGCACAGGCATTTGTCGAACATCTCGGCGAATCGCCGCAGCGCGCGAACACCCGCGCGCTGCTGCGTGCCCAGCAGGCAATACTGTCAGATCCGCGCCTGGAGCAGAAATGGGGCCAGCTGCCGTTCAAGCCGGTGCTGGACGGCGAACTGCTGCACACTGAACCCATGACTGCGCTGCGGCACGGCAGCGGCGCAGAGGTATCACTGTTGCTCGGCAGCAACCTGGACGAGTGGAACCTGTTCAGCGCCATAGCGCCGGAAACCTTTACCCTGGACGGTGAACAGATACGCGCGCGCCTGGAATGGCTGCTGCCGCAGCGCCACCTCGACCCGTTGCTGGGGCACTACCACAAGCTGGCCAGATCTCTGGCCGGCAATCCCTGGCCCGAGTGGAGCTGCACCTGGAACCTGTTGCTCACCGATATGGTGTTTACCCTTCCCGGTCTGCGCCTGCTGCAGGCCCACGGAGGCGACCACTTTCACTACCACTTCGCCCAGCCGCTGGCGGCGCAACCACTACTGGGCGCCTGCCACGCCGTGGAACTGGGATATGTATTCGGCACCCACGGCGAAACCTCCCTGCAATCCCTCTACGGCGGCGAGACCGAACCGCACAAGCTCAGCCACACCGTGCGCGAGGCGTGGCTGAATTTTGCCGAGTGCGGCGACCCGGGGAGCGACTGGCCGGCTTTCGCCAACGGACACAGCCGCCGCTTTGGCGAACACCCGGAAGACCGCGCCTTCGATACAGCGCAGCTCTCCTCTCTATGGCAGGATATACCGGACAGTACATTGGGCAGTTACCTCTGAGCACCTATGACAAGAATATTGCTGATACGCCATGGGGAGGCGGCAAAAACCCCTGAATCCGTCGATCCCGACCTCACCGAACGGGGATGGCAACAGGCGCGTCGACTGGCGCAACACTTTACCCGGACGACCCCCATCGCCCTGGCCAGCAGCCCCAAGGCCCGCACCCAACAGACGGCCCAACCGCTGGCCCAACTCTGGCAGCGCCCGGTGACCATCGAGCAGGCGGTGACTGAAATCCCCTCCCCCGAGGGGCTGCCCCTCGGCGAGCGCAGGAACTGGATTCGCGGCCTGCTCGACAGCAATTGGGACGAAGGGGACAGGAAGCTGGTGGACTGGCGCCGGGGAATCGCGCGGTATCTTCTTCAACTGGAACGGGACACCGCGATCTTCTGCCACTTTATGGTGATCAATTCAGTGGTGGCGCATATACGGGGCGACCGGCGCATACAGCAGTTCCGGCCGGACTACGCCTCGGTAACGGAGTTGCGGCTGCAAGGGGGAAGGCTCGAGGTTCTGCGACTGGGCGAGGAACGCCGCAGCCGCATCCTGTAGGAACAAGCTCCGTAGCTCTTCGCTTGCAAGCAAGCTCCTACAAAGTGCTCCGTGGGAGCCTGCTTGCAGGCGAAAGGATTGGTACTCCGTAGCTATTCGCTTGCAAGCAAGCTCCTACAATTCGGTCCGTAGGATGGGCAAAGCGAAGCGTGCCCATCATCTGCGGAGTGATGGGCACGCTTCGCTTTGCCCATCCTACGCAAATCCCGAGTCCCGAGTCCCGAGTCCCGAGTCCCGAGTCCCGAGTCCCGAGTCCCGAGCATTAAACCAGGCTCTTACTCACCACCTCATACAAATCCCGCGACAACTTCCCGGATTCCATTACCGACTGCAGCGCCCGGTGCATTTTTTTACCCAGTTCCCCGGTGTATTTCTTCCAGCGGGTAATGGGCGTTACCAGCCGCGCGGCGATTTGCGGGTTGAGTTTGTCCAGAGCAATCACCTGCTCGGCGAGGAACTCGAAACCGCGGCCGTCGGCACGGTGAAACTGGGTGAAATTGCGGTTGGCGAAGCCGCCGATTACCGCGCGCACTCTGTTCGGGTTGGTCAGTTCGAAGGCCGGGTGTTGCATCAGTTCCCGGACTGCCTCCAGGGTACCCCGCCGGGCGCTGGTGCTCTGCAAGCCGAGCCACAGCTCCACCACTTGGGTATCCTGTTGCCAGCGTTCGTAGAAACTCTCCAGCGCCGGCTTCGCCATATCGTCGTCGGCGTGGTTGACCAGAGAAGTCAGCGCCGCGGCGCTGTCGGTCATATTGGCGGCATTTTCGAACTGCGCCTGTGCCAACGCCAGCAATTCCGCTTCCCCGGTGACGCAGAGATAAGCCAAACAGGTATTTTTCAAACTGCGTTCGGCGATATCGGCGGCTTCCGGACGGTAGGGTTTGTCGCAGTCCAGCCGCCGGTAGCAGTCCAGCAGTTCGCCCTTCAGGGCCTCCGCCAGCGCGCCCCGGGCAAATTCCCGCGCGACAATAATTGCCTCCGCATCTATCCGCTCGCTCTGTTCCGCCAGGGTCTGCGCGCTGGGCAGCGCCAGCATCTCCGCCACCAGCGCCGGGTCCAGCTCCCGGTTTTGCAGCACACTGCGGTAGGCGTCCACCAGTTGCGGTTGCAACTGCAAATCGCGCCCCTCGCGATAGTCCTTCTGCAGCTGTTCCAGTGCCATAAAGGCCAGGCGCTGGCCGGCGTCCCAGCGGTTGAACTCGTCGGAGTCGTTGCGCATCAGGAACAGCAGCTGTTCGGTACTGTAGCCGTAGCGCACCCTGACCGGGGCGGAGAAACCGCGCAGCAGCGAGGGCAGCGGCTTTTCCTTCAGCCCTGTGAAGCTGAAGGTCTGCTCCGTTTCGGTCACCTGCAACACTTTTTGTGTGGTGCCCTGGGGATCTAGCGGCAGGTCGCGGCCGTCGGCCCCCAGCAGCCCCACCGCCAGGGGAATATGGAAGGGCAGCTTTTTGTCCTGTCCGGGCGTGGCGGGGCAGGACTGCCTGACGGTCAACGCGTAGGTGCCGTGGGCGGCGTCGAAGGCGTCGCTCACTTCCAGCACCGGCGTGCCCGCCTGGCTGTACCAGCGGCGAAACTGGGTGAGATCCACGCCGTTGGCGTCCTCCATCGCCGCGATAAAGTCCTCGCAGGTTACCGCGCATCCGTCGTGGCGCTGGAAATACAGATCGCTGCCTTTGCGGAAACCTTCTGTACCCAATAAGGTGTGGATCATGCGCACCACTTCCGCGCCCTTTTCGTACACGGTGAGGGTGTAGAAATTGGAGATCTCCATATAGGAGTCCGGGCGCACCGGGTGGGCCATGGGGCCGCCGTCCTCGGCGAACTGTGCGGTGCGCAACAGGGAGACATCCTCGATGCGCTTTACCGCGCGGGAATTCATATCCGCGGAAAACTCCGCATCGCGAAATACGGTAAACCCCTCTTTCAGACTCAGCTGGAACCAGTCCCGGCAGGTCACCCGGTTGCCGGACCAGTTGTGGAAATACTCGTGGCCGACAATGGATTCGATACGCTGGAAAGTGGCGTCGGTGGCGGTCTCAGGGCTGGCCAGCACGCAGGCGGAATTGAAAATATTGAGCCCCTTGTTTTCCATCGCTCCCATGTTGAAATGGTCCACCGCCACGACCATAAAAATATCCAGGTCGTATTCGCGCCCGTAGACCTCTTCGTCCCAGCGCATGGCTTTTTTCAATGAGCGCATGGCGTGGTCACATTTACGGATATTTTTCGCCTCGGTAAAAATCTGCAGCTTGACCTCGCGGCCGCTGACAGTGGTAAAACTGTCCTCCACAGTCTGCAGTTCTCCCGCCACCAGGGCGAAGAGGTAGGCGGGCTTGGCGAAGGGGTCCTCCCAGGTGACGAGCAGGCGCCCGTCTTCGGTGGTGCGCCGTTCGATCTGGTTGCCGTTGGACAGCAATACCGGGTACTGGCGCGGCGCCACTATGGTGGTGGTGAAGCGGGACATCACGTCCGGGCGGTCCGGGTAGTAGGTGATCTTGCGGAATCCTTCCGCCTCGCACTGGGTGCAGTACATGCCGTTGGAGAGGTAGAGTCCCTCCAGCGAGGTATTGTCCTTTGGGTTGATGCGGTTGTGGATTTCCAGCACAAACTCCGGATTCTTCACATGGATCGAAAGGCCCTCCGGCAGCTCCCGGTAGCGGCTGGCCGGTACCAGTTCGCCGTCGATGGACAGGGACAGCAGTTCCAGGTCCACTCCGTCCAGCAGCAAGGGCGGCAGCGCCTCCCCGGGCGCCGTTTCCGCCGCCGGATTGCGGCGGATCTGCAGTCGCGACTTCACCAGGGTGTCCTGCGGCTGCAGTTCAAAATGCAGACGGGTGCTGTCGACCAGGTAGTCGGGTGCGCGGTAGTCCTTCAGGTAAACGGTGCGGGGTTGGGCGTCTTTCATGGCAATTCCAGTTTTTCCACAATCCGGTCTCAGAAAACGAGGCACACGTTATCACTCCAGTGAGAATCCACAAGAGGTCGGGGCATACAACCGCGCCACCCAGCATCCCGCGGTTCAGAAGCCCGCCGCCTGCCCATCCTTCCGGCTCTCGGACGCCCCCTGGTAAATCCCGTTCCCGCTCCGCATTATGGCCTGGTAGCCGCCGTAGGGGCCGCTCTCGAAGCGCAACTGGTGGCCCATCTGCACCAGCCTGCGGCGGGTTTCCATGGGAAAGCCGTCCTCCAGGCTGATATAGCCGCCGTCGAGCATCATCTCCCCGGTGGGCTGGCTGGAGCCGCTGTGCAGGATGCGCGGTGCGTCGCCGGCCTCCTGGATATTCAAACCGAAGTCCAGCATATTGATCACGATCTGCGCGTGCATCTGCGGCTGGGTGGCGCCGCCCATGACACCGAAGCTCATCACCGGCTCGCCGTCTTTGGTGATAAACCCGGGAATAATGGTGTGGAAGGGTCGCTTGCCCGGCCGGTACTGGTTGAAGTGCCCGTCTTCCAGGCTGAACAGTTCACCGCGGTCCTGCAGGATAAAACCCAGATCGCCGGGCGTCATACCGGAGCCCATACCCCGGTAGTTACTCTGGATCAGCGAGACCATATTGCCGTCCTTATCCGCCACCGTCAGGTAGATGGTGTCGCCGTGGCGCAGCGCCTCATTGCCGGCGTCGTAGTGTTTCGCCGCCCGGTCGAGGTCGATCAGCTTGCGCCGTTGCGCGGCGTATTCCTTCGAGATCAGTTGCCGCACCGGAATCTCGTTGAACGCGGGATCAGCGTAGTATTTTGCCCGATCCTCAAATGCCAGCTTCTTTGCCTCCGCGAACAGGTGGATATATTCGGGGCTTGTCCGGCCCAGCGCCGCCAGGTCATACCCTTCCAGGATATTGAGGATCTGCAGGGCGGCTATACCCTGGCCGTTGGGGGGCAGCTCCCAGATATCGTAGCCTCGGTAGTCGGTGGAGACGGGCTCCACCCATTCGGACTGATGGGCGGCCAGGTCATCGTAGGAGAGAAAGCCGCCGTTGTCTTGCATATAGGCGGCGATTTTCTTCGCGATTTCCCCCTTGTAGAAAGCGTCGCGCCCACCCCTGGCAATGGCGCTATAGGTTTTCGCCAGCCGCGGATTGCGGAAGATTTCCCCCTCCTTGGGCGCGCGACCGTTCGGCATGTAGGTCTCGCGAAAGCCCGGATATTTTTCCAATAGCGGCACAGATCGGTTCCAGTAGTAGGCCACCAGTTGGGTGACCGGGAAGCCTTTTTCCGCGTAGTCGATTGCCGGTGCCAGCACCTCCTCCATGGGCAGGCGGCCGAATTTTTCATGCAGCTCGAACCAGCCGTCCACCGCACCGGGAACCGACACCGACAGCGGGCCGTGGGAGGGGATTTTGTTCAGATTATTCTGTGCGAAGTACTCGAAAGTCAGCGATCCGGGAGAGCGGCCGCTGGCGTTCAGGCCGTAGAGTTTCCCGTCCCCGGCGCTCCACACGATGGCGAACAGGTCGCCGCCGATGCCACTGCCGGTGGGCTCCATCAGCCCCTGCGCCGCGTTGGCGGCGATGGCTGCATCCACGGCGCTGCCGCCGCGCTTCAGGATATCCAGTGCGATCTGCGTAGCGAGCGGCTGGCTGGTGGCGGCCATGCCGTTGCGGGCCAGCACCGGCGAACGGCTGGCAAAGCCCTCGCCGTTTACCCGGTCGTAGGCGCCGACCGGGGCGGCGGCTGAAAGCAGGAAAGGAACCAGTATAACGGTGTAAAAAAAGCGGATTATGTATTTCACGATCGGTACTCCGATTATTCTCTTGTTCCATTACACTAGTGTCCTGTCTAATATCTAGTGTCCTGTATGGAACTAAATAGTGATACCAGAGCCCCCCAGATTGTTCACAGTTAGGCGCAGCTCGCAGGGAATGGTCATTCCATTTTCAAGAGCTGCAACGCCGCTGTGGGCAATCTGGGGGGCTCCCTGCGGGCGGGCCGCTAAGCAGCCATCTGCGGCGTTGCACTTGCTTGACGTAGAATGACTACGCCGGCGCAAGTGCGCCTTGCATCTGGCCGGCCAGTGGGCCCGCTTTTCATTATTTAGCACGAGACAGGACGCTCCAGATGCCCGATCTATATATCGGCCTGATGTCCGGCACCAGTG
>NZ_JBOFOC010000083.1:0-3441 GCF_051659245.1 Microbulbifer sp. | reverse complement strand
CGCGATCGAGGTTCCGGGTTTTCCGGTAATCCGATCGCGGCCATGGGCCGCTCCTACAGGGTGGGCAAATTACCCGAAGGTGGGGAAAATCAGTTTAGAAGGCCGCCGGCGCGGGCCATTACGTGGAACAGGTAGTTTTGTTCGTTGGTGCCGCTGACCAGGTGCGCGCCGGGGCCGCGGGCCCAGACGCCCACGTCCTCTCCGGCGTGTGACTCGGATGCCAACGGTACCAGCGCCTCCTGGTGGTAGCCGGGCGCGGTGGTGTCTACGTGGCTCAGATCCTTGCGGCCGGCATCCACCTCGTGACCGTAGCGCTCGTCTGCATCCGTCTCCTCGCCCATATCCGCGTAGCCGGCACCGTTGCCGTAGGTGATGGTGGTGTAGGGCAGGCCGTCGTCGGCGAGGCTCGGGGTCTCATGCGGCTGTCCGCTGCCATCGTTGGTGACTACCTTGCCGAGGATGGGGTTGCCGCGGGTCGGGTAGCCGGCGATGGTCATCACGTGGCTGTGGTCGGCGGTGACGATAATCAGGGTGTCCTCGGCGCTGGTGTTGTCCATGGCCACCTGCACCGCCCTGGCGAATTCCACCGCGTCGGTGAGCGCACTGTAGGCGCTGCCGGCGTGGTGGCCGTGGTCGATGCGGCCGGATTCCACCATCAGGAAATAGCCGTGGTTGTTTTTCTGCAGCAATTGCAGGCCCTTGGCGGTCATCTCGCTCAGTGACGGCTCGCCGGCCACGTCGTTGCCGCGGTCCGCCTCGTAGTGCATGTGCGAGGCGTTGAACAGGCCCAGCAGCTTGTCGGTGGCGGCGATATCCAGCGCGTCGAAGCCGGACTGGTTTTCGATATAGGCGGCATTGGTGACGCCGTCGCCGTAGCGTTCCCGCCACTCGTCCACCAGGTTGCGGCCGTCCTCGCGCTTGCCGGCTTTGCCCTCCAGGTCGGTGACGGTGTTGGGCAGGAAGCTGCGGCGGCCGCCGCCCAGTATCAGGTCAACGCCGTCGCCAGCGGTCAGTTCCACCAGCTGGGCGGCGATATCCACGCAGTCGCCGTTGGCTTTGTACTCCCAGCCCCGCTCCGGCGATTTGGCGTAGGTGGCCGCCGGGGTGGCGTGGGTGATGCGGGCGGTGCTGATGATGCCGGTGCTCTTGCCCTTGGCCTCCGCCAGTTCCAGTGCGGTGGTCAGCGGCCGCTCGAGGCTCGCCGCGCAATCGCCGCGGGCCACGGTTTCGTCGACGTTGATCACGCCGGCTTTGGTCTTTACGCCGGTCATCAGGGCGGTGGCGGTGCCGGCGGAATCCGGGGTCTGCTGGTTGGTGTTGTAGGTTTTCACCAGGCCGGCGAAAGGCATTTTCTCGAAGCTGAGCTGGTATTCCTCGCCGTCGAGCCCCTGCTGCTGGCCGGCGAGAATGCGCGCGGCGGTGACGGTGGAGATGCCCATGCCGTCGCCCACGAACAGGATGATATTTTTTGCCGCGCCGGGCGTGTTGTTGACCGTCTGCTGGCGCGCCGCATCCACCGCCGCTTCGCCGGCGGTAAACCAGCTGCTTTCGCGCTGGGACTGCGGCAGGCTCAGGGCCTGTTGTTCCAGGTCCGGTTCGGGCAGGTCGGGTTCCCGGCCCCGATCGGAATCGCTGTCGCTGCAACCACTGGCCAGCAGGGCGAGAGAAAAGGCCGTCGCAAGTTTGTTGTATCGTTTCATTGTTTTACCCCCAAAATTATTCCGCTGTTACCGGAATTCCGGTTGCGCCGACCATTACATGAAAAATCGCGTTCTGTTCCAGGGTACCCTGCACCAGGTCGCTGCCTGCGCCGATGGCGTGCAAACTGATATCTTCGCCGGCATGGCTCTCGGAGCCCAGGGGCACCAGGGCCTCCTGATAGAAACCCGCAGCTTCGGTATCCACCGCGCTCAGGTCCTTGCGGCCGCTATTCACCGCTGTGGTATAGCGTTCGTCCGCATCCGTCTCGCTGCCCAGATCCGCGTGTCCCGGGCCATTGGCGTAGCTCAGCGTGGTATATGGCAGGCCGTCGCCGGCGGCGGCGACCTCCGCCTGCGGCGCGCCGGTGCCGTCGTTGGTGACCATCTTACCGAGGATGGAATTGCCGCGGGTGGGATAGCCGGCGATGGTTAACACATGGCTGTGATCCGCGGTCACCAGGATCAGGGTTTCCTCCAGGTCCACTTTTTCCACCGCCGTTTTTACCGCCCCGGCGAAAGCGATGGTGTCGTGCAGCGCATTGTAAGCGTTGCCCGCGTGATGGGCATGGTCGATGCGGCCGGACTCCACCATCAGAAAATAGCCGTCGTCGTTTTTCTGCAGCAGGTCGATGGCGACATCGGTCATTTCCGCGATGCCCGGCTCGTCGGCGCCACTCGCCTTGCGGTCCGCTTCGTAGCGCATATGGGAACGCGTAAAGAGACCGAGCAGTTTGTCGGTACCCGCAATATCCACTGCGCTCAGTGCCGAGCCCGTCTCCAGGTACTGCGCCTGCTGTTCGCCTTCGTAACGGGCCAGCCACTCGGCGGTGAGGTCGCGGCCGTCCGCCCGCTCGCCGTCGGCCCCGGTGGGAATAAAGTTGCGGCGGCCACCACCGAGGATTACGTCCACCCCGTCACCCGCTTCCATTTCCACCAATTGCGTGGCGATATCTTTACAGTCGCCTTCGGCCCTGTGCTCCCAATTGCGCTCCGGCGTGCGCGCGTAGGTGGCCGCCGGTGTGGCGTGGGTAATGCGCGCAGTGGAGATGACGCCAGTGGATCTGCCGCGGCTCTCCATCAGTTCCAGGAAGGTGTTCAGCTCCCTGCCTTTGCTGGAGGCGCAGTCCGCGCGCAGGGCGTCGCTGTCGATATTGATTACGCCGGCTTTTGTTTTCACCCCGGTCATCATCGCGGTCATGGTGCCGGCGGAGTCCGGGGTCTGCTGGTTGGTGTTGTAGGTCTTGATCAGGGCGCTGTGGGGGAACTCCTCGAAGGAGAGCGCGTTTTCCTCGCCGCTCTCGCCGCGCAGCTGACCCTCGAGAATCCGCGCGGCGGTGAGGGTGGAAATGCCCATACCGTCGCCGACGAACAGGATCACGTTCTTCGCGGTTTTATTCCCGCGCTCGTCTTCCGCTTTGGAGGCCAGGCGATTTTCACCATCGGTAAACCAGTCGCTGTTGCGCTGGTAATCCGGCAGTTCGGCGGCGGACAGGGGCAGACTTGCGGAAAACAGACAGCACGCGGCCAACGCGCGGGCGATGCGCTTCGCCATGGAAAACCTCCGGTACTCGGTTATTTGGTGCGCATTAAAGACCGGAAGTGTGACAGGGAGATTAAAAGCTCAAGTTTCGAGGTTCAGCTCTGGGAGCCGGGACGGGGTGCGCCTTTCTGGGACACGCCGTAAATACGTCCCTGTAGGCTTGTCCGCGAGGTCCCTCTCGCAGACAGTCCCAGAAAGGCG
>NZ_JBOFOC010000082.1:0-53606 GCF_051659245.1 Microbulbifer sp. | reverse complement strand
CGGCGGGGCGGCCATCCGCCCCGCCGCTCCTACAGGTATTATTTCCGGCCCAGCGTCAGCCGTTCCCAGCCGGAGTAGTCTTTGCGGCTCTCGATATTATTTAAACCGGCAACGGCAAATATTTCGCGCACCGCCCCGGCCTGCTGCCAGCCGTGCTCGACGATCAGCCAGCCGCCGGGCTGCAGATATTCAATACTTTTCTGCGCAATCCATTCGATGTCCGCCAGCCCCTCGCGCGCAGCCACCAGCGCCGAGCGGGGCTCGAAACGCACATCGCCCTCCTCCAGGTGCGGATCGGCGGCGTCGATATAGGGCGGGTTGCTGAGGATCAGGTCGAATTGCTGCGGCGGTATCTGCGCAAACCAGTCGCTCCGCAGAATCTGCACCTTGTCGAGCTTGAGAGAGCGGCGGTTTTCCTCCGCCAGCGCCACTGCCTCCGCGGATTTTTCCGCAGCGACTATCCGCCAGCCGGGTTTTTCCGAAGCCAGCGCCAGGGCGATGGCGCCGGTGCCCGTACCCAGCTCCAGCGCGTGCAGGGTTTCCTGCGGACAGAGTTCCAGCGCAGTCTCCACCAGCAGTTCGGTTTCCGGGCGGGGGATCAACGTGGACGGATTCACCTTGAGCGGCAGCGACCAGAATTCCCGCGTGCCGGTGAGGTGGGCCACCGGTTCGCCGTTTTTACGGCGCTCGAACAGCGCGTCGAACTCCGCCTGCTCGGCTTCATTCAACCCGTATTCCGGCCAGGTGTAGAGCCAGGTGCGTGGGCGGCCGAGGATATGGCCGAGCAGGATTTCGGTATCCAGGCGGGCGGTGTCGCTGTCGGCGAGTTCGGCGCTGCGGGCGAGGTTCTGTTTAACTGAGGTCATTTTGAATCTGTGTAGGAGCGGGCCATGCCCGCGATCAGGTTTTCAGTCATGGCAGACTCAGATCGCGGGCATGGGCAGATTTTTGCTCCTGCAAAATCTGCATTTCCGCCATCCCTGGCGGTCCCCGCTCCTACACCAACCACCACCCACAAACCACTGATCACTGCCCGAGGGCGGCCAGTTGGTCCGCCTGGTGCTCGGTACGCAGTGGCTCGATCACTTCGTCCAGCGCGCCCTGCATGATTTCGTCCAGCTTGTACAGGGTGAGGCCGATGCGGTGATCGGTGACCCGGCCCTGGGGGAAGTTGTAGGTGCGGATGCGCTCGGAGCGGTCGCCGCTGCCCACCAGGTTGCGGCGCGCGTCGGAAATTTCGCGCGCGGCAGCGGATTCCTGTTCGCTCTGCAGCCTGGCCTGCAGGAGCGCTATGGCCTTGGCCCGGTTCTTGTGCTGGGAGCGCTCGTCCTGGCACTCCACCACGATGCCGGTGGGCAGATGGGTGAGGCGCACCGCGGAGTCGGTCTTGTTCACGTGCTGGCCGCCGGCGCCGGAGGCGCGGTAGGTGTCCACGCGCAGTTCCGCCTTGTTGATCTCAACCGCGTCGCGCTCGTCCGGTTCCGGCATCACCGCCACGGTGCAGGCGGAGGTGTGGATGCGACCCTGGGATTCGGTTTCCGGCACCCGCTGTACCCGGTGGGCGCCGGATTCGAATTTCAGTTTTGCGTAGACATCCTCGCCGGCCACCCGGGTGATGATTTCCTTGTAGCCGCCGTGCTCACCGGGGTTTTCGCTGATGATCTCGATGCGCCAGCCCTGTTTTTCCGCGTAGCGGGAATACATGCGGAACAGGTCGCCGGAAAAGATCGCCGCCTCGTCGCCACCGGTGCCGGCGCGGACTTCCAGGAAGACGTTCTTGCGGTCGTTGGGGTCTTTCGGCAGCAGCAGCGTCTGCAGTTCCCGCTCCAGCGGCTCCAGTTGCGTCTCCGCTTCGCGCAGTTCCTCCTGCGCCATCTCGCGCATCTCCGCATCGCTCTCACCCAGCATCTCCCGCGCCGCGGCCATGTCGTCCTGCAGGCGCTTGTAGCGGCCGTAGCACTTCACCACATCCTCCAGCTCGGAGTACTCGCGGGACAGATCGCGGAATTTGTCCTGGTCGCCGATAATGTCCGCATCCCCGAGCAGCGCGGACACCTCCTCGTGGCGCTCCACCAGGTTTTCCAGCTTGTTCAGTACCGAATCTTTCATTCGTCTTTTTTACTCTCTGCTTCTTCTGTTTCCGCGAAGGGGTCCAGGCCGACGATTTCCCGCGCCAGGCGCAGCCGCTGCAGGTCCCCTTCGGCGGTGGCTCGCCTGAGATTGACCGTGGGGGCGTGAATCAGTTTGTTGGTGAGGGAGCGGGCCAGCTGCTCCAACAGCCGCCGCGGATCTTCGCCCTTATCCAGCTGCAGCAACACTTTTTCCAGCTCCGTGTCGCCGATCTGCTGCGCGCGCTGGCGGTAACTGCGGATGGTGTCCACTGCACCCAGGGCGCGGTGTTCGCGCATAAAGGCACCGGCTGCGGCATCGACAATCGCGTGGGCCGCTTCAGCGGCCTTTTCCCGCGAGCGCTTGCCCTCGTCGATCACCCCGCGCAGGTCGTCGACGGTATAGAGGTAGACGTCGTCCAACTGGCCCACCTGGGGTTCAATATCCCGGGGCACGGCGATATCCACCATAAACACGGGCCGGTGGCGGCGCTGCCTGAGCGCCGATTCCACCGCGCCCTTGCCGAGGATTGGCAGTTGGCTGGCGGTGGAGCTGATCACGATATCCGCCCGCGGCAGGTGCTCGGGAATATCCGCCAGTAATATGGCCTCTGCGCCGAAATTATCCGCCAGTTGTTCCGCGCGGTTCAGGGTGCGGTTGGCGACGATCAGCCGCGCAACTCCCTGGTCCAGCAGGTGCCGCGCCACCAGTTCGATGGTCTCGCCGGCACCGATCAGCAGTGCCGTCTGCTGCCCCAGGTCGGTGAAGATGCGCGACGCCAGGGATACCGCGGCGTAGGCCACGGAAACCGGGTTCTCGCCGATGGCGGTCTCGGTGCGCACCTTCTTGGCCACTGCGAACACCTGCTGGAAGACGCTGTGCAACAGGCTGCCGACACTGCCGCTCTCGCGCGCGACCGCGTAGGCGGACTTGATCTGGCCCAGGATTTGCGGCTCGCCCAGCACCAGGGAATCGAGGCCACAGGCCACCTGCATCATATGGCGCACCGCATCCTCGCCGCGGTAGCTGTAATGGCTGGCGACCAGTTGCTCCCGGGATACCTGGTGGTAGTCCGCCAGCCACTCCAGCAACCGCTCTTCCGACACCTCGCCGTAAATCTCGGTGCGGTTGCAGGTGGACAGTATCGCCAGCTCCGCACAGCCCAGGGCTTTGCGCGCATCCGCCAGGGCGCCGGGCATCACCTCCGGGGCAAAGGCCACCCGCTCGCGCACCTCGATCGGGGCGCTATCGTGGTTGATACCCAGGGCGAGGATTGGCATAGGCTCCTGTCGGCGTTAAATCTGGTGGTGGCAGCGGGAGGCGCATTTTCCCGGGCGGCCGCGCCGCTTGCAAGCGAGGGGGCTGCTTAAATAGGCGCAGACTTTGCTTTTGCGAACCCGGAGCACAGTCCGGGGGTCAAATCACGACTAGAATTATACGGCGATAACCGCTCAAAATACGTCACCTGATGTCCCCGTAACGTACGGATACGCCCTTATGCCTCCAGCAATCCCGGCCCGCCTTTCCCGCCCGCTTTCCCACAAGTCGCTGCTCGCCGCGGCCGTCTGCGCGCTGCTCGGCGCCTGCGCCCAGCAGCCTGCCCGGGACGAGACTCTCCCGGAGCCGCAGCCCCAGCCCGTGGCGCCCGCAGAGGAGAAAGCCGACGGCCGCCCCTTCCCCATCGAAACCTTCTACACCCTGCTGGTGGCGGAAGTGGCCGGCAACCGCGAGCAGTATGACGTGGCCCTGGCCAACTACTACTACCAGGCCGAGCGCACCAAGGACCCCGGGGTGGCGGCCCGCGCCACCCATATAGCGCGCTTCCTCAACGCCCGGCGCGCGGCGCTGCGCTCGGCGCAGCTGTGGGTGGAACTGGAGCCGGAGGAGGTAGAGGCGCAGCTGGCCGCCACCGCCGAACTCGCTCTGGCGGGGGAGCTGGACACAGCGCTGGCGCACGCGGAAAAAGCCCTGGACCTGGGCGGTGACGCCCCGCTGCAGTCCCTCGCCGCCGCCGCGGTGGCGGATGAAGAAGTGGAAGAGCAGACCCTGGCGGAATTTCGCCGGCTGGCGGAAAAGTATCCGCAAAACGGCGAGGCGGCCCTGGCTCACGCGATGATGCTGCGCGCCCGGGAGCAATACCCACAGGCCCTATCCATCGTCCACCGGGTACAGGAACAGCACCCGGAAATGCTCGATGCGCCGCTGCTGGAAACCCACCTGCTGGTGGACCAGGACAGGCGCGAAGAGGCCCTGCAACTGCTGGAGAACCTGGTGCGCACCTACCCCCAGGAGAGCCGCCTGCGCCTGCAGTATGCGCGCCTGCTGATCCGCAAGGACCTGGACCTCGCGCAACAGCAGTTCGCCGAGCTGGTAGCGCAGCGCCCCTACGACGGCAACATGATCCTGTCGCTGGCGCTGATCCGCTTTGAAACCGACAACCTCATCCAGGCCAGACCCCTGTTCGAGCGCCTGCTCGAGCTGGAGCAGCACCAGTCCGCGGCGCACTTCTACCTGGGCAACATCGCCGAGCGGGAAAAGGATGTCGACGGCGCTATCGCCCACTACCGCGCAGTGGAGCCCGGCGGCGATTATGTGGAGGCGATTACCCGCGGCACCCAACTGCTGGCTGCCGCCGACCTGGCGGGGAACAACCGCGACTGGTTTGCCGAACTGCGCCGGCGGCACCCGGAGCAGGCGGAACACTTTTACCTGCTGGAGGCGGAGCTGCTGAACAAGCACGAGCACCACCAGCAGGCCCTGGAGCTGCTCGACAAGGCCCTGGAGCAGCATCGGGAGAGCGGCCGCCTGATCTACGCCCGCGCCCTTACCAGCGACCACCTGGGAAATTCCGCCGCCTACGAGAGCGGCCTGCGCAAACTGCTGGAACGCGACCCGGACAACCCCTCCCTGCTCAACGCCCTGGGTTACAAACTGACCGAGGATGACACGCGCCTCGACGAGGCGCGGCAGGTGATCGCCCGGGCACTGCAACTGCGCCCGGACGATCCGGCTATTATCGACAGCATGGGCTGGGTACAGTACCGTCTGGGCAATCACAGCGAAGCGGTAAAGTATCTGCGGCAGGCCATGGAAAAACTGCCGGACCACGAAATCGCCGCGCATCTGGGCGAGGTACTCTGGGTGCAGGGCGATCGCGAACAGGCTCTGCAGGTCTGGCAGCGCGGCCTGGAAATCAATCCGCAGAGCAAAGTCATCCCGGCGGCCATGAAGCGGCTGCGCGACAATGGGGGAGTGGAGCAGCATGTTTCTGAATCTTGAAAAGACGGAACCCGGGACTCGGGGCCCGGGACTCGGGATAATTGCCGGAAAGGCGGGGCGGATAGACGCAACATATTCAGCCCTGCGCCTGTTGCTCTGCGGTCTCACACTGATACTTGCCGCCTGCGCCGGCCAGCAGTCGCAACCGCAGCCGCGGCCCCCGATTGCCGCGGAATCGCCGGCGGCGCAGCTGCAGCACTGGACCATCAACGGCAAGCTGGGCGTGCGCTCACCGGGGGATAACGGCAGCGCCAATCTGCAGTGGTGGCAGCGCACCCAACACAACTACCGCATCCATCTCAGCGGCCCGCTGGGCGCCGGCACCACGGTGATTACCGGCACGCCCGCCGGCGTGACCCTGCAAAAAGGCGGCGAGGTGCCGCTGCAGGCCGCCACCCCGGCGGAACTCACCGCAGAGATCCTCGGCTGGCCGCTACCGGTGGCGGAAATGTACTACTGGGTGCGCGGCATGGCCGCGCCCGGCGCGCCGGTGGAGGGCCAGCAAAAGGGCGGCCAGGGGCAACTGCAAAGCCTGCAGCAGGCCGGCTGGAACCTGAACTTCAGCGGCTACCAGAACGTGGGAACCTACGTCTTACCCACCCGCATAGTGGCGGAAACCCTCCAGGCGGCGGGGCCGGTCAAAGTGACGCTGGTGATCAAGGAGTGGTTGCCGCAAAATTAGTGTCCTGTATGGTACTAAATAGCGACACTAGCGCCCGTCTTTTTGCCGTAACCACAAATTTATGCCCGACCTGCAACTGCCGGCACCGGCCAAGCTGAACCTGTTCCTGCGTATCCTCGGCCGTCGCGAAGACGGCTACCACCGGTTACAGACCCTGTTTCAACTGCTCGATTTCGGCGACCAGCTGGACTTTGAGCTGCGCGCCGACAGCGAAATCAGTGTCGATGCCGGCAGCCTGCAAATCCCGCTGCGGGAGAACCTGATCTATCGCGCCGCACATTTGCTGCAACAAAAAACTGGTTGCACCGGCGGTGCACATATCCGCCTGCACAAGAATCTGCCCCTCGGCGGCGGCATCGGCGGTGGCAGCAGCGACGCCGCCACCACACTACTGGGACTCAACCAACTGTGGCAGTGCCACCTCACCCTCGACGAACTCGCGCAACTGGGCCGGCAGCTCGGTGCGGATGTGCCGGTATTCGTGCGCGGCCGCACTGCCTGGGCGGAGGGCATCGGCGAAGTGTTGACTCCGGTGGTTACCGAGACCCGGCACTACCTGGTGCTGGTACCGGACTGCCAGGTGAGCACCGCGGCAGTGTTCGACGATCCGCGTTTGACAAGAGATTCGACCCCAATTACATTAGCGCACCTTCGCGACAGGCGGCTGGACAGCGAATGGCTGGAAGAGTATTCCGGCAACGATTGCCAGCCCCTGGTCGAGAGCCTCTATCCAGCGGTACGCGCGGCCAGAGAGTGGCTGCAGCAGTTTGCCAGAGCGCATCTGACCGGTACCGGGGCCTGCGTTTTCGCGGCCTTCGATGCGGCGCACACGGCGGAAAGCATTCTCGCCAAAGCGCCGGCCGGATGGCGGGGCTTTGTCGCCGCGGGGGTACAGGAATCCCCCGCGCACCGACAACTGAAAGCTGTTTCAAAAATTACTGGGGCGTAGCCAAGCGGTAAGGCAGCGGGTTTTGATCCCGTCATGCGTAGGTTCGAATCCTACCGCCCCAGCCATTCAAAGGTCAGAGGACAGAAGTCAGAAGACAGTCGCCTCACAATCCATCCCTCCTCCTCAATCGAAACACAAGGTACTCTCGTGGCTGACTTAATGGTGTTTACCGGCAACGCAAACCCGGAACTGGCACAGAAAGTTGTCGACCATATGGCGATCCCCCTGGGCGAAGCGGTGGTAAAACGCTTCTCCGACGGCGAAATCGCGGTTGAGATCACCGATAACGTGCGCGGCCGCGATGTGTTTGTAGTGCAGTCCACCTGCCAGCCCACCAACCGCAACCTGATGGAGCTGATCCTGCTGGTGGATGCCCTGCGCCGCGCCTCCGCCGGGCGCATCACCGCGGTGGTCCCCTACTTCGGCTACGCGCGCCAGGACCGCCGGGTGCGTTCCCAGCGGGTCCCCATTTCCGCGAAAGTGGTGGCGGATATGATGGTGAGCGTGGGTATCGACCGCGTGCTGACCGTGGATCTGCACGCGGAGCAGATCCAGGGCTTTTTCGACGTACCGGTGGACAACGTCTACGGCTCCTCGGTACTGCTGGACGACATCGAACGCCAGGGCTACGAGAACCTGGTGGTGGTCTCCCCGGATATCGGCGGTGTGGTGCGCGCCCGCGCGGTGGCCAAGAGCCTGGACTGCGAACTGGCGATTATCGACAAGCGCCGCCCGGCGGCCAATGTGGCCGAGGTAATGAACATCATCGGCGAGATCGACGGCCGCACCTGCCTGCTGGTGGACGATATGGTGGACACCGCCGGCACCCTGTGCAATGCCGCCAATGCCCTCAAGGAGCACGGTGCCAAGAAAGTGGTGGCCTACTGCACCCACCCGGTGCTGTCCGGCAACGCGATCGAGAACCTGAACAACTCGGTGCTGGACGAACTGGTGGTCACAGACTCCATTCCCCTGGGCGACAAGATGCAGCGGGCCCCGAAGATTCGCCAGCTGACCCTGTCCGCCATGCTCGCCGAGTCCGTGCGCCGGATCAGCAACGAGGAATCCCTGTCGGCCATGTTCAGATAACAGGTGACAGAAGCCTGAGGACAGATTTCGCTGTCTGTGCTCTGTCCTCTGCCCCCCGCCCTCTGTATAATACGCGCCCGCCCGGCACCGCCGGGCGTTTACTATTGGGCCGGTGGCCCGATTTACTTCAACGCCAGAGCGATCCGGTCGCAGGTCGCCCTGGACAGACAACCCGAGGTTTTAATCCCATGTCTGATATCACATTGAACGCCAACGTCCGCAGCGACGAAGGGAAAGGTGCGAGCCGCCGCCTGCGTCGCCAGGAAGGTCGTGTCCCCGGCATCGTGTATGGTGGCAAGGCCGAACCACAATCCATCTCCGTTCTGCAGAAGGAGCTGTTCAAGGCCCTGGAAAACGAAGCCTTTTTCTCCTCCGTCGTGTCCCTGGACGTGGACGGCAAGGCAGAGAAGGTGATCCTGCGGGATCTGCAGCGCCACCCCGCCAAGCAGCAGCTGCTGCACGTGGATTTCCAGCGGGTATCCGGCGACACCAAGGTCCATGTCAAGGCGCCCCTGCACTTCCTCAATGAAGACACCTGCAAAGGCGTCAAGGCCGGGGGCATCGTGTCCCACACCCTGACCGAGCTGGAAATCAGCGCCCCTGCCGCCAAGCTGCCGGAGTTTATCGAAGTGGACCTGGCCGACCTGGAAATGGACGGCATCATCCACATCTCCGACCTGAAACTGCCCGCCGGCGTCGAGTCTGTTGCCCTGTCCCACGGCCCGGACCACGACCTGGTTGTCGCTTCAGTACACAAGCCCCGCGGCGCTGTCGAAGCGGCAGCCGAGGGCGAAGCTGAAGGCGAGAGCGGCGAAGGCCAAGAGTAAGCAATGGGGGCTAGCGCACCGGATACGCCGATCCAGTTGATCGTGGGCCTGGGCAACCCCGGCCCCGAGTACGACCGGACACGCCACAACGCCGGTGCCGACTTCCTCGCCGAGCTGGCGCGCCGTTACGGCGCCCAGCTCGTGCCGGACAGCAAATACCGCGGCCTCAGCGGCCGGGTGCGGATCGGCGGCGAGGATATCCGCCTGTTGATTCCCACCACCTATATGAATCGCAGCGGCCAGTCGGTGGGCCCGCTGGCACACTTCTTCAAGATACCCGTCCAGGCAATACTGGTGGCCCACGATGAGCTGGACCTGCCCCCGGGCGCCGCGCGCCTCAAAGCCGGCGGCGGTCACGGTGGCCACAACGGCTTGAGGGATATCATCTCCGCACTGGGCAACAATCGCGACTTTATGCGCCTGCGCCTCGGTATCGGCCACCCGGGCAGTGCCCGCGACGTGGTCAACTATGTGCTCCAGCGCGCCCCGGGCGCGGAACAGGAGCAACTGGCAGACGCCATCGACCGCGCCGTCGATGTGATGCCCATCGCCGCCTCCGGCGACTGGGGTGCGGCCATGAAAGAACTCCACACCAAGTCGGGACCCGGGACCCGGGACCCGGGACCCGGGAAACGCCCGTAGCAGCCTGCTTGCAGGCGAACAACCACTGGAATATCGATCATGGGATTCACTTGTGGAATCGTCGGCCTGCCCAATGTGGGCAAGTCCACGCTCTTTAACGCCCTCACCAAGGCGGGTATCGATGCGGAAAACTTCCCCTTCTGCACCATTGAGCCCAACGCCGGCGTGGTGCCGGTACCGGACCCGCGCCTGGATAAGCTGGCGGAGATCGTCAAGCCGCAGAAGGTGATCCCCACCACCATGGAATTCACCGACATCGCCGGCCTGGTGGCGGGCGCCTCCAAGGGCGAGGGCCTGGGCAACAAATTCCTCGCCAATATCCGCGAGACCGACGCCATCGCCCATGTGGTGCGCTGCTTCGAAGACGACAACGTCATCCACGTAGCCAACCAGGTGCACCCGGCATCGGATATCGAGGTGATCAACACCGAACTGGCACTGGCGGACCTGGAAACCGTGGAAAAGGCTCTGCAGCGCTTTACCCGCGCCGCCAAGGGCCAGGACAAGCACGCGATCCGGATGAAGGCGCTGCTGGAAAAAATCCAGCCCCACCTGAACGAGGCCAGGCCACTGCGCTCCATGGGCCTGAGTGAGGACGAACTGGCGGATCTTCGCGAACTGAGCCTGCTCACCGTAAAACCCACCATGTATATCGCCAACGTGGACGAGGACGGTTTCGAGAACAACCCGTACCTGGATGCGGTGGCCGCCATCGCCGCGGAGGAAAACGCGGTACTGGTGCCCATCTGCAACAAGCTGGAAGCGGAGATCGCCGAGCTGGACGACGACGAGAAGCAGGAATTCCTGGAAGAGCTGGGCATGGAGGAGCCGGGCCTCAACCGCGTGATCCGCGCCGGCTACCAGCTGCTGGGCCTGCACACCTACTTCACCGCGGGGGTCAAGGAAGTCCGCGCCTGGACCATTCCCGTGGGCGCCACCGCACCCCAGGCGGCGGGCAGGATCCACACGGATTTCGAGAAAGGTTTTATTCGCGCGGAGGTGGTGAGCTACAGCGATTTCGTCACCCACAAAGGCGAGACTGGCGCCAAGGAGGCGGGCAAGTGGCGCCTGGAGGGCAAGGACTACGTGGTTGCCGACGGCGACGTCATCCACTTCCGCTTTAACGTCTGAAGCCCTACACACCGCCAGCGTGACGGCCGGCGGTGTATCCCGCCCCAGCCGCCGGCACCCCGCACCTTGCCGATCTCATTGATAGCCTATATAAAAGGCAATTCTCACGCCTGACCGGAATGTCTAAGTTGCGCGCATCCCCGAAACCAAACAATAACAGGGACACTCACATCGAGGGCAAAACCATTGCTGCTGAGGGACATTCGCAAGGATTTGCTGATTGAAAAGGGTGGCTTGATAGAGAAACTTGAGACACATTTCGCCAAGTTCCCGGTTCTGCGAAATCCGGAAGATCGGATCAGGGCATGCATTATTGGCGTCGCGTAAACTTTGTTAATTTTCTGCGCCTCCCCCAAGCGCCGCGCTGAGGTTCTGATTGCGGAGAATACGGACAATCAGTACGCCGTCACCATCCATACGATAGTAGATACTGTGATTGCCGTAGACACTGCGCCGATAGCCCGGCCGCACGTAATCAATGGCCTGATAGAGAGGCGGCTGTTCCGCCAGTTGATCGAAGCGCTCCTGCATGCCGACAGCGTAAGCATCGGCCTGCATTAACCCGAATGCCTGCACCCCGAACAGATAGATGGACTCGAAGTCCTCGTCGGCGCGCTTGCTGAGTCTATATCCGGCCATCCTTTTTTAGCCTATCCCTGGCAGCACGGAGAATGCCATCCGGCGTGCGCTCACTGATCCCGCTATGCTCGCCCTCAACCAGAGCCGCGCGAAGCTGCTCTATCTCGGAATTGCGCTCCTGGTCACGCCGAATCAGATCACGGAAATATTCGCTGTCATTGGTGAAATCACCACTGGCAATGCGCGACTTGACCCAGTCGCTTTGCTGGCCTGTCAGCGTAATGGTTTTGCGTACGGTAGCCATGCTACAACCTCAAAACATACAGGATCATACTATTGGTGCAATAAAGCATACTCTTGTCGACCATTGATAACAACACCAATCGCCCCCCTCCAACCCCCGGTGTAGATCAGGCCACACGATCAAAGGGGTCTCCTCAACGGCTGCCCCTGCCTAAAATGACTTTCGTGATGTAACATCTGTCGCGTTTTGTATTGTATCTGGGCCCCCGTATCTCTTTGGCCCGCGTGTCGCCACTTCCGCCGGAGCGTAGATCAACGCCAGCCCTCCCCACAACCGGGAAAGATAATGACCCAATCCAACTGGAAAATCGGCCTGCCTCTGGCACTGATCACCGTGTTTATGTGGGCACTGCTGCCCATCGCCCTCAAGGGGCTGCTGGACACCATCAGCGCCACCACCGCCACCTGGTACCGCTTTGTGGGCGCCGCGGTGCTGGCCGGCGGCTACTACGGCTGGTCGCACCGGCTCAACCTGCGCCAGCTGTTCGGCCGCGCGCTGCTGCCCTTCACCCTGTGCGCGGTGATCGGCCTGCTCACCAACTATCTGACCTACGCCTCCGGCCTCAAATTCATCACCGCCGGCGCCGCCCAGATCGTCATTCAACTGGCACCGCTGATACTGCTGATCGCCAGTGTGTTCTGGCTGGGGGAGCACTTTTCCCCGCGCCAGTGGCTCGGGGTTCTGCTGGTGGCGGCGGGGCTGCCGCTGTTTTTCAACCAGCGCCTGCCGGAACTGGTGAGCGGCGCGGACAGCGAATACCTGCTGGGGCTGGGGCTTATCGTGGTGGCAGCGATCGGCTGGTCAGTGTACGGTTTCTTCCAGAAGAAAATCCTGGCCAGCGCCACACCGCAGGACCTGTTGGTACTGATCTACTTCGCCGGCACCGTCAGCTTCCTGCCCCTGGCGGACCCCGCCAGCGTGGTACAACTGGACTGGCCCGGCTGGCTGCTGTTGCTGTTCCTCACCGCCAATACCCTGATCGCCTACGGCGCCTTCGCCAAAGCTCTGGGCAGCTGGGAGGCTTCCCGCGTCAGCGCCACCCTGGCCCTGGTACCGCTGACGACCCTGGCCCTGAGCGCGGCCATAGACACACTGTGGCCCGGCTATATCGAGGTGGAACCGTTGAACTGGATCAGTTGGCTGGGCGCCCTGGCGGTGGTCTGCGGCTCCCTTCTCGCCGCTGTCGGGAAAGGCCGCTGACTGCGCTAACTTACTGAAAAGACAGCGAAAACAGGGGTTGACAGCCCCGCTTCAGGGCCCGATAATGCGCGCCCTCGGTTGGCCCGGAAATCACACCGGACCTGAGCCGGGTCAAAGTGGCAAGGTAGCTCAGCCGGTTAGAGCGCAGCACTCATAATGCTGAGGTCGGGAGTTCAAGTCTCCCCCTTGCTACCATTTCAATCGGCGAAAGTATATTTAAAGTATATTTTCGCCGTCCCGATACTGGGGCGTAGCCAAGCGGTAAGGCAGCGGGTTTTGATCCCGTCATGCGTAGGTTCGAATCCTACCGCCCCAGCCATTTTTCCAAATCGTGAAAACTTCCCAAGCGGCTCACAGGCCGGTCGAGACGGGTACCTGCGACCCAGAGTGTAAAGTGCGATCGGCGCCCACCCCGGCCAACCGCATTCCGATGCGTCTTACCCACTCAAAACCGAGAATACAAATCCCAAGTGACATTGCAGCGAGGACCATTCCCCAAGGGCCAAGCACGGCGCTCTCCTCGAAACAGGTCCATACAAACTGCCCCACGCAGAGCATCGCCACCACCAGCAGCGTGGGCTGGCGGCCGATACGGCTCACCACAAAGACTCCCAACGGCGCGCCCAGTGCCACCACCGGCGCCGCCGCCAGCCAGTTGCCGAACACTCCCGGCTGCCAGTCACCACAGAGGCTTTTCACCACCACGCCGACGACGGAAGTAAACGCCATAATCACCACCGAAGTGGGAATCGCGATCTTCAGGTCCACCCGACACAGTACTACCAGCGCCGCGTAGATCACCATATCGATACCCACACCGGTCACCGCCGCGGCAAAGCCGCCCGCCAGCAAACCCAGCACCAGGCCCAAACTGAAATCCTGGCGCTCCCGCCCGCGGGCATCGCCGGTGAAAGAAGTGATTTCCCCCAGACGGTACAGGTGCAGAACGCCAAAGCTGCCCCAGAGAACTGCAAAGGTCAGCTTTATCCACAAATCCGCCACAAAGGGGGCAATCAGAAATATGCCCAGGGGTGTGCCGACCAGAGTCCCCAGCATGGCGCCGCGCAACATCGACCAGGCGAGCGGCTGCCGCCGGCAAAGGATAAAGATACTGGCACTGACCATGCCGATGGATTGCACCGCAAAACTGAAATCCCGACCCAGGCTCGCCGGCATATCGAACAGCAGCACCAGCACCGGAAAACCCACGGTGCCTCCCCCCATGGGAGTGGAACCGGCAGCATAGCTGCCCAGTGCCATGGCGAGGGCCATGGGCCAGTGATCTTCGGCGGTTTGCCAGTGGCCGAGCACCGCCACCAGAACAAGCCAGCTGCCGTAAAAAAGCGCCAGCCACAGCCCCCAAAGCCAAAGCCTGTTTCTTCCGGTATTAGTGTGGTGTCTCATACGAATGGCACTGACTTAAGCGTTACAACCTCCGTAGGATGGGCAAAGGAGCGTAGCGACGTGCCCATCATCCGCGGCTTTTGATGGGCACGCTGCGCTTTGCCCAGTCCGGCCGCTCCAGGTCTTCACGGCGCCTTCGGCCCTACAAAATAGCGAATCCCCGCTTAAGTCAGTGCCATTCGCGTCTCATACTAGACAGACACTTACCGCGCCTTTCCTGTCTTCCAGCCAGAAGGGATTATCCATTCGCCGGGAAAGGCAGTAGTGCAACTTGATAAAGAGCGAGGAAAAACCGATACGGCCCACAAACTTGATACTCTGCTTGAAGGTGACATCGCATTCACGGACAAACTCCGTCTCGCTTCAGGCACCTGCCTGCAGCTTGGCCAATTTGGACAGCTGATGCAGGGATCCCAGCTGGGCGTAAATAGGCGGCAGGAAGCCCCGCTTGCGGAAGTCCTCAAACTGCTCTTCGCTCAGCTCGTTGAGCTTTTTCTCATCGACGATATAGAGCCCATTGAGGTCGATCTTCTCCTCGCCGGCGTTGACTGAAACCGATTGGGCCGTCAGCAATTCCATATCGACCAAAACCTTTACAAAAGCTTTGGTCATCTGGTCGCTCTCCAGGAAGCTGACCAGAGTCTCCTTTTTGGCCTTCAGGTAGTCCGTCTCCTCGCCCGATTCGGTAAACAGGGCACTCCCCTCCTCCTTGCTCACCCGCGGACTGTTCTCGATCAGGGCGACCATCAGCTGCTCCTGTTCCTGGCCATTCGGCGCCAGCACAAAGGGGTGGTTGCGGATACAGCCCGGTACAAATACGCCCCGCCATTGGCCATCCTCTACAAACAGGTTCTCCCCCACCTTCAGGCTCAACAGAGCCACCGACTGGAACTGCCCGGTATCAGAATTCTTGACAAAAACAATCGGGTATTCGGCCCCGAGGCGGCTGAACTCGTGCGCAGTCACCGGAACCATATGGCTGTTCTTCACATGCTCAAAGCTGCCCAATTCGTTCACCTTCAGGTTGCGGTGAACGTCGCTGCGCAGGGGGACGATTTTGGGGGCTTGGTTAGTCGTCATACAACACCATTGGATTGATCTGGTTATTCTGATTGAAGCCGGAGAGTATATTTTTTATACGACCATATTTCCATAAGCAATTTGAGGCAACCCGGCTGGCCAGGGCTCATCTCAGGAGCCCGCCGCCGGCAAAAACCGCCCTCAGGGGCAGAGACAGGCCGGTCACATATTACTCAATTTCCTTGATGCGCATAGAGCTGGTATGGCCACCCACGTTCACGCGTTCACCCTGAGTGATCAGAATCCGCTGGCCCTTTTGCAGGTCCAGGCGGGAGCCAAGCACTTCGATTATCGAGTCTGTCAGGTGGCCCAGGGGCACCGAGGCGGGATCAAATTCCACCGCCTCCACGCCGCGCAGCAGCACCAACTGGCGCGCCACCCGGGGATGGCGGGTGAGTGCGTAAATGGGCAGGTGGGTGGTGGCCCGGGACATGATGCGCGGGGTGCGGCCGGACTCGGTGAGCGCAGCCACCGCGCACAGGTTCTCGACCCGCGCGGCCACATCGATGGCCGCCTGGGCGATCACCGTGTCGATGCGGTCGGAGGCACTCTGGTTTGCGGCCGGTCGCGGTACGCTGCCCAGGTACTGTTCCGCGCCCACGATCACCTCGGCCATGGACTCCACCGCGGCCACCGGAAAGTCGCCGGCGGCGGTCTCCGCGGAGAGCATCACCGCGTCGGTGCCATCCAGCACCGCGTTGGCCACGTCCATCACTTCCGCGCGGGTGGGCGTGGGACTGGTGATCATGGATTCCATCATCTGGGTCGCGGTAATCACGCCACGGTCCAGGGCATTGGCGCGGTTGATCAGTTTTTTCTGCACACCGATCAGGGCCGGATCGCCGATCTCCACACCCAGGTCGCCGCGGGCCACCATAATGGCATCGGCGGCGAGGATCAGGCTGTCCATCTGCTGGTCGTCGGCTACCGCTTCGGCCCGCTCCACTTTGGCGACGATGGCTGCCTGGCTGCCCGCCTCCTGCATGGCCTGGCGCGCGGTCTCCAGGTCCTCGGCGCAGCGCGGGAAGCTCACCGCGAGGAAATCCACATCCAGTTCGGCGGCGAGAACGATGTCCCGGTAATCCTTTTCTGTCAGCGCGGGGGCTGAAAGGCCGCCGCCGAGAAGGTTGATGCCTTTGTTGTTGGACAGCTTGCCCCCCTGCAGCACACGGCAGAAAAGTTTCTGCGGAGTGGTACCGGTGACTTCCAGGCGGATCTTGCCGTCATCCAACAGCAGGATATCGCCGGCCTTGCAGTCACTGATCAGGGTCGGGTAGTCCACACCCACGCGGTGCTGGTCGCCGCCCTCTGCCGGACAGTCGGCATCCAGGGTGAATTCGCTGTTGTTCTCCAGCCAGATACTGCCTTCGGCAAAGCGGGCAATACGGATTTTAGGACCCTGGAGATCCCCCAGTACCGCGACCAGTTTATTTTGCGCGGTGGCCGCGCGGCGTACTTCCGCCACGCGGCGGCGGTGGTCATCGGCAGAGCCGTGGGAGAAGTTGAGGCGCACGATGTTGACGCCGGCACGGATCATTTCTTCGATCACGTGGGGCTTGTCAGTGCCCGGGCCGAGGGTGGCGACGATTTTAGTATGGCGAATCATAGTAACCAGTTAGAGTTATTTGGTAAGACTGGAGAGATTAATACCCTCTCCCACATGCGGGAGAGGGGAAAGCAAGCGCGGGCTCGCGGCCCGACGCGGAGCTGGAGCCTTCAGCTTAGCTAAGGAGTCTTCAGCTCAGCTAAGGAGCCTTCAGCTCAGCTAAAAAGCTCCGCACTCCCGGGATATCAGGCAGTTTCGGCTACGCGCTCCTGCAACTGCAGCGCTTCCCACATCGCCAGGCTGGTGTCCAGCATGCGGTGGGAGAAGCCCCACTCGTTGTCGTACCAGGCCATCACCTTGACCAGGTTGCCGTTGACCCGGGTGTGGTTGGCGTCGAAGTGGCTGGAAGCCGTGGTGTGGTTGAAATCCACGGATACCAGCGGCTGGTCACAATAGGTCAGTACGCCGCCGCTGGTCTCCGCCGCTTGCTGCATAATGCTGTTGACCTCTTCCGCGGTGGTTTCGCGCCCGGCGATAAACTGGCAGTCCACCAGGGAAACATTGTTCACCGGCACCCGCACGGCCATGCCGTCGAGCAGTCCCTTGAGTTCCGGCAACACCAGGCCCACCGCCGCGGCCGCACCGGTTTTGGTGGGGATCATATTGTCGGCGGCGGCGCGGGCGCGGTAGATGTCCGCGTGCACCGCGTCCTGGGTGTTCTGGTCATTGGTGTAGGCGTGCACGGTGGTCATAAAACCGCGCTCGATACCCAGCTCCCGGTGCAGCGCCTTGGCCACCGGCGCGAGGCAGTTGGTGGTACAAGAAGCGTTGGAAACCACCTTGTGGTCAGCGGTGAGTTTGTCGTCGTTTACGCCGTAGACCACAGTGAGGTCTGCATCCTTGGAGGGGGCGGAAATCAATACGGCCCTGGCGCCGGCGACCATATGGGCCGAGGCCGAGGCCTTGTCCGTAAAGCGGCCGGTGCATTCCAATACCAGGTCCACCCCGAGTTCTTTCCACGGCAGTTGCGCCGGATCGCGTTCCTGGCAAACCCGCACGCGGTCACCACCGATCACCAGCGCATCGCCGTCGACAGATACCGGCGTGTTGAAACGGCCGTGGATAGTGTCGAAACGGGTCAGGTGTGCGTTCGACTCCACCGGAGCCAGGTCGTTGATGGCCACCAGCTGTACGCGGTCGCGATAGCCGGATTCGTAGATAGCACGGGTGACGTTGCGTCCGATTCTGCCGTAGCCGTTAATGGCGATCTTTATTTTCATCTCGCTTTAACCCTCAATATTTTGAATTTTCCAACCAACCGCGCTTTCTCAACCTTTCAGCGCGGCTGCCTCTTTCGCCAGGCGGGTGATCTCCCCCCAGTTCTTTTCCGCGACCAGGGAGGAAGCCGCCATCCAGGAACCGCCCACGCACATTACGTTGGGCAGCGCCAGGTATTCCGCCGCATTTCCCGGGCCTATTCCGCCGGTGGGGCAAAACTGCACCTGCGCCAGGGGACCGGCGATGGACTTCAACATGGGCACGCCGCCCGCCGCCTGCGCAGGAAAGAATTTCTGGTAGCGATAGCCCCGCTCCAGCAGGCGCATCACTTCCGACGGGTTCGCAGCGCCGGGCAGCAGCGGTACTGTGGAACCTTCCGCGGCATCCAGCAGTTTTTCGGTGGCACCCGGGCTTACCAGGAAGCTCGCGCCGGCATCTACGGAGCGCTGTAAATCATCACCGTTCAGTACGGTGCCCGTGCCCACATGGGCGTCCGGCAGGTGTTTGGCTATCCGCTCCACCGCCGGCAGCGCCGCCTCGGTACGCAAGGTGATTTCCAGCACGTTCAAGCCGCCTTCCACCAGCGCTTCGGCCAGCGGCAGGGCGTCTTCGACATTATCGATAACCAGGACCGGGACGACTCCGGCCTGCTCCAGTATTTCGGAGATATTCTTTTGCATCATCAAATTCCAAATTGCTCGTTGTAGCGGACCTGCGGCCCACGAACCGGGCTGAAACCCGGCGGCGTTTACGGTGCCCAGTAAACAGTGACCGGTTTCAGGCCCTGTTTGAGAATACTGCGCACCGGCATTTCCAGTTCGTCGCTGCCCAGCAACGCCTCGCGGTAGACCCTGAGTTTTTCCTCACCGGTGATCAGCAGCTTGATATCCCGCGCCTGCAAAATTGCCGCAAGGGTCAGAGTCATACGCTCCGTGTGGCTGCCGGTGACTTCGCTCTGCTGTGCGGTAATCGCGCGGCAGAGTTGGTCGGACTGTGGGTCCAGCGCCTCCTGCAGACCCCGAGAGTGGGGAAACAGCGAGGCGGTGTGGCCGTCGCTGCCCATTCCCAATACGCAGACGTCGAAGGGCCTGGGCAGTTCGCCGTAGACCTGCTGGCAATCCGCCTCACCTTCCGCGGCGGTGGCATGGGGCGTTTTCAATCCCAGGAAAGGTGCTCCCGAGGCGTTGTTCTGCAGCAGGTTGTCCTCGATAAACGCGTGGTTGCTGCCGCTGGCCGTTTTGTCCACCCAGCGTTCGTCCACCAGCGCGACTGTAATCTGCGTCCACGGAAGCGGCCTTTTCGACAGGGCCTGGTACACGGGCTTCGGCGTGCTGCCACCGGAAACCAGGAAGGTGGCCTGACCGCGCTCCTTGATCCCCAACTGCAGCGCACTGGCGCAGTCGTTGGCCAGGGCCAGTACCAGACGCTCGCGATCCGGATAAAATTTCTCTTCTACCATTGCGCCCACCCCGATGTTATTGCGCGTTGAACCAGTGGCGCCCGTCCTGTTCCAGGAGATCACCGGCCGCCTGTGGCCCCCAACTGCCGGCCCGGTAGAGCTGCGGCTGGTTATTGGTCTCGTGCCAGTGGTCGATGATCGGATCCACCCAGGCCCAGGCCGCGGCCACTTCGTCGCGGTGGATAAACAGAGCGGAGTTGTTGGCCGCCGCATCCAGCATCAGGCGTTTGTAGGCATCGCTGCGGAAGGTGTCGTAGGTGTCCGACAGGGTGAGGTTCAACTCCACCGGCCGCAACTCCATGGTCAGGCTGTCCATTTTCTTCGCCATCAGCACCAGCTTGATGCTCTCCTCGGGTTGCAGGCGGATCACCAACCGGTTGGGCAATACATCTCCCGCCTCCGGACTGAACACCCGGTGAGAGACTTTTTTGTACTGGATTACGATTTCCGCACAGCGCTTTTCCATGCGTTTGCCGGTGCGCAAATAGAAAGGCACACCCGCCCAACGCCAGTTGTCGATATGGGCGCGAATGGCGACGAAGGTCTCGGTACTACTGGAGGCCGCTTCCAGCTCTTCCAGGTAGCCGGGCACCAGCTCGGTGCCCAGGCCGCCGGCCACGTACTGACCGCGCACGATATTTTTGTCCACCGTGTTACCCGCCAGCGGGCGCAACGCTTCCAGCACTTTGATTTTTTCCGCGCGGATGTTTTTCGCCGACATGCTGTTGGGGGATTCCATCGCAATCAGGCACAGCAGCTGCAGCAAATGGTTCTGGACCATATCGCGCAACGCGCCGGTCTCGTTGTAGAAACCGGCCCGCCCTTCCAGGCCCACGGTTTCCGCGATGCTGATCTGGATATGGTCGATGGACTTGGCGTCCCAAAGGTGCTCGAACAACACGTTGCTGAAACGCAGCGCCAGCAGGTTCTGTACGGTTTCCTTACCCAGGTAGTGGTCGATACGGAAAATATTCTCTTCCGGGAAATAACTGGCGATCTTGCTGTTGATTTCGTCGGAGGTTTGCGCGTTGTAGCCGAGGGGTTTTTCCACCACCACCCGGGACTGGCCGCTGATCAACCCCTTGAGAGACAGATTTTCGCAGCAGGGACCGAATACCGCCGGCGGAATCGCCAGGTAGAAGAGTCGCACGCGATCCTCTTCGGCGCGGAGGATGCCCGCCAACTGGTCCCAGCGATCGTCCGGCTCGGAGATATCCAGGGCCACTGCACGCAATAGCTGACTGAAAGTCTGCCAGGCGGAATCGCTGTACTCGCCGTCGCGCAAATGGGTCTTCAGCGCCTCCCGGGCGGTGTCCAGGTACTGGTCGGCGTCTTCCTGTCGACGGCACACCGGAAAAATGCGGCAGCCTTCTGCCAAACTGCCCTCCAGATGGGCCCGGTACAGTGCGGGAATCAGCTTGCGCAGGGCCAGGTCGCCGCCGCCGCCGAACAACACCATGTCAAAAGGAGTAGCCATAAATTTGCTCTTAAAATTTCTGTATTTTCCCCGGTGCTCCACCGCCACAGACGGCTATCGCGCACCGGGAAGCATCAAAACAATATACTGGCACCGCTCTCCGCACCGCTGGCCAGCGCGCGCATATTGGCGAAGAGTTCGCGCCCGGTGCCGCGTGCATTGGCGGACAAATCGCACTCCGCCGGCTCCCGCGCGGCCAGTTCGGCCTCGTCCACATCTACACGCAGGATACCCGCCTCACAGTCCAGTTCGATCAGGTCGCCGTCCCGGATTTTGGCGATGGGGCCGCCGTCGACCGCCTCCGGAGATATATGGATCGCCGCCGGTACCTTGCCGGAAGCACCGGACATACGCCCGTCGGTAATCAGCGCCACCTTGAATCCGCGGTCCTGCAGCACGCCCAAAGGCGGGGTCAGTTTGTGCAGTTCCGGCATACCGTTGGCGCGGGGACCCTGAAAGCGCACCACCGCAATAAAGTCTTTGTCCAGTTCGCCGGCCTTGAAGCTCTCGATCAGTGCGTCCTGGTCGTCGAACACCACCGCCGGCGCCTTCACTTTCAGGTGTTCCGGCTTGAGAGCGGAAACCTTTATCACGCTCTTGCCCAGATTGCCCTCCAGCAATTGCAGGCCGCCGTGGCCGGAGAAGGGTTCGCTGACCGGGCGGATAATCGTCGTGTCGCCGCTCTCCTCTGCGGTCGGGCGCCACACCAGGCCGCTCTTGTCTTCGTTGAGGAAAGGGTCGTAGCAATAGGGTTTGAGGCCGGAGTCGCCCAATACCGTGTGTACATCGTCGTGCAGCAGGCCGGCGTCCAGCAGCTCGCGAATCAGGAACTGCATGCCGCCGGCGGCGGCGAAGTGGTTGATGTCCGCAGTACCGTTGGGATACACGTGGCACAGCAGCGGCACCACGTCGGAGAGCTCCGCCATATCCTGCCAGGTCAGCTGGATGCCCGCCGCGCGGGCCATGGCCACCAGGTGCAGGGTGTGGTTGGTGGAACCGCCGGTGGCCAACAGGCCGACAATGCCGTTGACAAAGACTTTTTCCGTGAGAATTTTCGAGAGGGGCGTGAACTGGCTGGGCTCAGTGATCCGCACCAGTTGCTTTACCGCTTCATCGTTGAGCGCGTTCCGCAGCTCGGTGCCGGGGTTTACGAAGGAGCTGCCGGGCAGCTGCAGACCCATGATTTCCACCAGCATCTGGTTGCTATTGGCAGTACCGTAAAAGGTACAGGTGCCCGGGCTGTGGTAGGAGGCGCTCTCCGCTTCCAGCAGTTCCTTGCGCCCCACCTTGCCTTCCGCGTACAGCTGGCGCACCCGTACCTTTTCCGCATTGGACATTCCGGTGGGCATGGGCCCCGCCGGTACGAATACCGCCGGCAGATGGCCAAAGGCCAGTGCACCGATCACCAGTCCCGGGACGATCTTGTCGCAGATCCCCAGATAGAGGCCGCCCTCGAAGACATCGTGGGACAGGGCCACCGCGGTGGACATAGCGATCACATCGCGGGAGAAAAGTCCGATTTCCATACCGGGGCGACCCTGGGTCACGCCGTCGCACATGGCGGGTACGCCACCGGCTACCTGCGCGCTGGCACCACTGCGCATCGCGGCCTCTTTCAGCAGCTGCGGATAGGTACCGTAGGGCTGGTGCGCCGACAGCATGTCGTTGTAGGCGGTGACTATCGCCAGGTTGGGCCCGCGCCCGGAGGCGATCAGGTTTTTGTCGCGGTCGCTGGAAGCGGCGATGGCGTGCGCCAGGTTGCCGCAGGACAACCGGGCGCTGGCGCGCCCCTCGATATGTTCGCGCTCTACTTGAGCGAGGTATTCCGCGCGCGTCTCCTCGCTGCGCTGGATAATCCGCTCGGTAACCGCCTGGATTTTGCTGTGTACCATAAAGACCCGTATCTGGTTGTGTAGGATGGGCAAGGCGAAGCGTGCCAATCCCACGCGTTAACTCGCTGTGATCAGACGGCAAACTCGAGCGCCGCAGCGCCGGCCTTTGCCCGCCGGTAGTGTTCGGTCAGCTGCGCGGTGGAACGCCAACCGCGTAAATCGCTACTTTCCAATTGTTGTAGCGCCGCAGCCAGTCCCTTCCCCAGTTCCAAGCCTCACGGGCGCGAGAATAGATTTCCAAAATAACGCCAGGACAAAAACCTTGTACTCAAAATGGGGGCAATCAGTGCACCCAAGGTACGGAGCCGGCAGCTTGTGTAGCAGAATTGTGTTGCGCGGATACCCTCGAAACCCGATGACAATAGCAACGCCACCATCAATAGCAGCCCCCATTATGTAGTAAAATTACAAACACTTTCAAGCGCCTCGAATTCACTTTCAACCTGGAAGGATACCGACACTCCTTCAACCTACACCACTTCCGGCAATCCTCCGCGCAATCTGGGGTGTAGAACGGGGCGCCGGACAGGGAGTTGGCACTGCTTGCTCTTCTCTAGTGACAGGCGCTGCGCCTCTTGCAAGAATTGACAGCGCTATCATATCAATAAAGAATCTTATCGCAGGATGAGGGTGAATGGGTTTTGTAGTTTTCCTTCACGCCCGGGACGAGCGGACCTCGGGCTCTCTCTACAGTAAAGAATCTCATCGCAACTCAAGTTTCGGGGTTCAACCGTAGGGTGCGCCGTGCGCACCGCTCCAGGGCTGGTGGGAGCCCCAGGCTTCTTGGTGCGCACGGCACACCCTACGGCTGTCCCGGAAGCACTCACAGGTCCTCGAGCCCCGAAATTTGAGATCGCAAGATGGGGGTCAATCGGTTTTGTAGCTTTCCTTCACGGCAGGGACGAGCGGACCTCGGGCTCTACAGCCCCGTAGGTGCCCTGTACGCACCTCCCCTGCCCCCGGTGTTAGAATGCCCGCTTCGGCCAAAGTAAGGACCAGCGCCACCGATGAAAGCCACGATCAACGACGTCGCCGCACAGGCGGGCGTTTCCATCAAGACCGTTTCCCGGGTGATCAACAACGAGCCCTCGGTTCGTCCGGCCACCAGGAAGAAAGTGATGGAGGCGGTAGAGGCGCTCAACTACCAGCCCAACCTGGCGGCGCGCAATCTGGCCGGAAGCCGCTCCTACACCATCGCGCTCATCTACGACAATCCCAACGCCTACTACGTGATCGATATGCAAAACGGCATACTTGAGGCCTGTAAGGCGCGCGGTTACGAACTGCTGATCCACCCCAGCAATTCCAAATCCGCCTCGGTGCACGACGAACTGAAGAACCTGGTGGAGCACTCAAAAATTGCCGGCCTGGTGCTCACCCCGCCCTTCTCTGAAATCCAGGCGGTGATCGACACAGTCAAATCCCTCAAAGTGGATTACGTGCGCATCGTCTCCAGCGCCGCGGCGCAGGAGGACGAGGAAAACTGTATCCAGGTGGACGACAGCGCGGCGGCTTTCGATCTCACGCAACACCTGTTGCAGCTGGGACACAAACGCATCGGTTTCCTCTGTGGGGGCGAGGAGCACGTATCCACCTACGGCCGCCTGCACGGCTACAAGCGCGCCCTACGGCAAGCGGGTATCACCGTGGACCCGAACCTCATCCTGAAGGGGGAATACTCCTTCGACTCCGGGGTGCAGGGGGCCAAAACCCTGTTGCAGTCCGCCGAGCCACCCACGGCGATCTTTGCCAGCAATGACGAAATGGCTGCGGGCGCACTGTTTGCCGCACGCCTGATGAATATCGATATTCCGCAACAGCTTTCCATCGTCGGCTTCGAGGACAGCCCCTTCTCCCGCCAGACCTGGCCCAAACTCACCACCGCCCACCAGCCCAACAACGAGATCGCCAAGTGCGCCGCGGCGCTGGTTCTGAGCAAGGCTCGCGGCAAGGGCGCGGCAGAGAGCGGCACCGCGAGCAAAGAGTCGGGAATCGTGCGCGAATTTATTCCGTCGCTGGTGGTGCGGGACTCCAGCGGGCCGGCGCCGACTTGACTGCAGAATGCGGTGGCTCCATTCCACACAAAAAAGAAAGCCCTCACAGGGAGGGCAGGTAGAATCAAATAAGAAGCGCTACTTCCAGCTGCGCATCTTGTGCCCCTTGAGTGCGTAGAACAGGATAAACAGATAGCAGGGTAGCGCGATCCAGTACCCCATCCGGGTTTCACCAGTGGCCTCCGCTATGGGGCCAAAGCCGAACAGCGGAATGATCGCGCCGCCGGCGATCCCCATAATCAGCAGTGCTGAGCCCTGGGCGGTAAACCTGCCCAGCCCCTCCAGCGCCAGCGGCCAGATGGAGGGCCACACCAGCGCGTGGGCCAGGCCCATCAGCGCGACAAAGGTCACGGTGTCGGGCACAACCGGAACACCGCTCCAGCCCCAGAGCACGCCGGCGATCGCGGTACTCTCTGAGGAGCCGAACACCGCACCCAGGACGCAGAGGCTGCCGGCGACGGCGGAACCCAGCAGGGCCTGCTGCTGGCTGATAAAGCGCGGGATACCGAAAACCCCGATCAGGTAGCCAACCACCATAAACACCATGGTGTAGGAAGTGAGCGAGGAGAAGTTGGCCAGCCCGAGGCGCTCGCCGTAGAGGCCGATGGTGTCGCCGGCGATCACCTCCACGCCCACGTAGGTGAACAGCGCCAGCGCGCCAAGAACCACCTGGGGAAATTGCAGGACGCCGGATTTGCTCTCGCCGTCCTCGGTTTCGTCTTCCTCGATATCCGGAAGACCGGAAAATTTGACCAAGCCCACCAGCAGCGACAGCATGATGGCCATGTAGATATAAGGCATGACCAGTCGGCTGGACACTTCTTGCAGTTTGACTGTGCGCTCCGCCTCTTCCAGCCGGGCAATCGCCTCGGTATTGAAATCGCTCAGGCCCGAGAGCACCAGAGCCGTAAATACGATCGGAGCGAGCACGCCCGCGCTCTTGTTCAAGATCCCCATCACCGCGATGCGCATGGCCGCGCTCTCCGCCGGGCCGACCTTGACCACATAGGGATTGGAGGCGGTCTGCAGGATAGTCAAACCGGCGCCGAGGCCGAACAACCCCAGCAGGAATATTGGAAAGCTGCCCGTCTGCGCCGCGGGGATAAATACCAGTGACGCTGCCGCCATAATTGCCAGGCCGATCGCCATACCGTCCTTGTAGCCGGTGCGGCGCAGGATATACGACATCGGCAGTGCCATCACCGTGTAGGCGATATAAAAGGCAAAGGTGACGAACAGGGCCTGAAAATCATTCAGGTTGCACAGAATTTTCAAAAACGGGATCAGCGAACCGTTCAGCCAGGTGACAAAGCCAAACAGAAAAAACAACATGCCGACAATCGCCATCGGCAACAAACTGCTTCTCGACCTACTCTGGGTTGCTACTGCGGTTTCCATAGGAGCACCTTCTTTATCGTTATGATGTTTTTGTAACTACTCGCCTTCGGGACTCGGGAAAAGAAACCGGAGCTTGATGCAAAGGCCCTGATACCGGGAGCCGTTCGAGAAAGCGCCTGCGGCTGACAAACAGACCGATGAGGCTGTTGAACGAACGGCTACCGGTAGCAGGGCCGCCCACGGCCCCGGCTTAGTGCCACAGGGGTGAATAGTACGTTTTGAAATTTGTTTTTAAACTCAAGTTTCGAAATTCGAGTCACCCGCCGGTGGCTACCGGAACTGAACCCGGAAACTTGAGTCAAAAAACTTTCCTGCCACCTATCCAGGTTTTCTCAACCTCTAACTTCTCGTTCAGCAAAATCATGTCCGCGGGCCCGCCGGCTTCCAACCGGCCGGCTTTCAACCCCAAAAACTGCGCCGGATAGAGCGCGCCCATGCGCAGCGCCTCGGCCAATTCCACACCACACCAGTCGCGGATATTGCGCACCGCCCCGATCATATCCAGGTGTGACCCGGCCAGTTCACCGGTGGTGGAGGTAAGCCTGTCACCCTCCCGGGTCACCACCCGATCGAACAGCGGAAAACGGGTTTCCTCGCTGCCCACCAGGGACATGGCATCGGTTACCAGCATGATTTTTCCGCGCGGCTTGGCCTTGAGCGCCAGCTGCATGGCCTCGGCGCAGACGTGGTGGCCGTCTGCGATCAGTCCACACCAGGCGTCGTCGGTGATCAGCGCTGTTCCCACCATGCCCGGCTCGCGGGACTGCAGCGGGGACATGGCGTTGTACAAATGGGTAAAGCCCGTGGCCCCCACAGCCACCGCCGCCGCCGCGGTCGCGCCGTCGGCATTGGAATGGCCCAGGCAGACCTTCACCCCCAGGGAAACCAGCTTGCGGATATCTTCCACCGCGACATTTTCCGGCGCCAGGGTGACCACCTTGACCCCCAGGTCGTCGCGGGCGTAGATGGCCAGTTCCTCTTCGCTGAGGGGACGGATAAAGTCCGCTTCATGGGTGCCCTTCTTCGGCTCGCTCAGGTGCGGCCCCTCGAAATGCACTCCCAGCACACCGGGCACCCCCTCGCGCAAGGCGGTGCTCACCGCATCCGCGGCCCGCCGCATCACATCCACCCGGTCGGTGATCAAGGTGGGCAAAAATCCGGTGGTGCCGTAACGCGCGTGAGCCGCCCCAATTTTGCCCAGCGCGTCCACGCTGGGGTCGTTGTTGAACAGTACCCCGCCGCCGCCATTGACCTGTACATCCACCAGCCCCGGAGCCAGCAGGCCTTTAAGACGCTCGGCAGCGGCGGCCGCCTCGCCGCCCAGGGACTGAATACGTCCCTTGTCGTCTACAACGAACGGAATATTGCGATGCATCTGTTCGCCGTCGAAAAGCTGTTCCGCGATCAGTGTGCGCGCCACAGGAAGCTCCAGATTCAGCGGGTCAAAGGGTCCGGGTGACTTTTTTCAGCCCGGCGGGTTCGTCCGGGTTGACGCCGCGGCTGATCGCCACATGGGCCACGTCGATATAAAAACGTTGCAGCAGCGCCAGCGGAGCCACCCGAGGGTGTACCCCTTTGCTCGGCACATGCAGGTTCACCAGGGTGCCACCGCGGCGGATGATGTCGGCGATTTGTTCGCTGTGCGCCTCGAAGGATTCGTCCTCGATGGGCACGTTGACCACGGTGAGCTTCTGCTCCACCAGGGTCACCGGGCCGTGCAGGAATTCCGCGCTGGAGAAAGACTCCGCGTGGATATTGCACACTTCCTTCAGCTTCAGGGCCAGTTCGCGGGTAATTGCGTAACCCGGACCGCGGCCCAGCACCACCAGATTTTTTACTGCTGCCAGGTCCTCCGGACGCAGTTGGATGTCGGAGTGGACCGCCTCTTCCAGGGTCTGCGGCAGTGTGCCCACCGCGTCGAGCAGTTCCTCGTCGCGAGTCCAGTTGGCCACCAGCTGCAGCACCGCGGAGAGGGTCGCCAGGTAGCTTTTGGTGGCGGCGACCGCTTTTTCCGGCCCGGCCTTCAGCGGCACCATCAGGTCGACGATATCGCCGATGGGCGCTGTTTCGTCGTTGACCAGCGCCACCGTGTAGGCGCCCGCCTCTTTTGCCATTCTGGCCTGGGCGAGGATGTCCGGGCTGCGACCGGACTGGGAGATCACCAGCACCAGGGCGCCCTCCAGCTTGAGCTTTCTGCCGTATACGCTGGATACCGAAGGCGCCGCGGCGAAGGTGGGCGTACCCGTTTCGATCTCGATCAGGTACTTGGCAAAAACCCCGGCGTGGTCAGAGGAACCGCGCCCCACGATCATCACAAAACGCGGCGGCTCTCGGCGCAGGCGCTCGCCCAGTTTCGCCATGGTGTCGGCGTTGTTGCGCAATTGCTCGGCGATGCGACCCGGCGCTTCGCGGGCTTCGGTTTCCATTACGGTGGTGGCCATCGGTGTCGCCTCGGATGGAGTTGCTGCGGTCATGGAAGATCTCTGCTCCTCGATCAGCCAAACAGCGCTTTGCTGCCGGTGTTTTTCCCGGATTTTCCGGCGTCCCGGGCCAGGGATTGCTGCGCAAAATAGACACAGCCGATTTCCGGCGCGTCCAGCGGCTCGGCCAGGCGCTTCACCACATGGGGGGCGAGCCAGGGGCGCAGGCGGGGCGCCAGGCCACCGATCATGGACAGGCGGGGCGGCTTCAGCTCCAACAGCTTGTCCGCCAGGGCGCTGATATAGCCGGCGCCGTCGCGCACGATGGACACCGCCACCGGATCGCCGGACTCCGCGCACTCGATCACCGGCACCGCCAGGCGCGCGTAGTGGCTGGAGGACTTGCCGCCGATTTTCTCGAACACTTCGCTGGCGTCGCTGCTCCCCAGGGCCTTGAGCAGTTCGCCCTTCAGGCGCGAATCCTCCGCCAGGCCGTCCAGGGCCAGGAACAGGTACTTGACCGCCTCCATGCCCATCCAGGCGCCGCTGCCCTTGTCGCCGTGGGGAAAGCCGTGGCCGCCGATCAATTTACTTCGGCCGTTGACCCAGGCGTAGCCACAGGAGCCGGTGCCGGCGATGATCACCGCGCCGTCGCCGCCGCGATGGGCGCCGAGGCATGCGGAGTGCTGATCGGTGGTGAGGTACATTTTCCGGAAGGGATGGGCCCAGGATGCCATCTCGTCGTACAAGCGCGGCATATTCACGCCGGCCAGACCCACGCCCGCTACCAATTCTCCCAGGGTTTCCGGCGGCAGCTTGGCGTCGGCGAGCGCGAGGGCAGCGGAGTGCATAATGGAATCGATGGTCTGGGCATAGCCGTGCAGCGGGTTGGCCGGGCCGGCGACGCCGGTACCGAGCAGGCGATTGTCGGCATCCACGACAGAGGCGCGACATTTGCTGCCGCCACCGTCGATGCCAATAAAAAGTGTATCCCTGTCTCTCAAAGCAACCATCTGTAATCGGCCTCTAAGATTTTGTATTGTTATGTGTTTTTACCGGGCTTCCCAATACATTTCATTTCCCCCCGGAAACCCGGCCGAAGCAAACCCACACGGGTGGTGCCAATGCCAATATAGGGGGATACTACCGCAGCAATGACAGCGTTGTCACCCAATTTCTGTAAAAATCGCCAACAGAGGGCGCCGACCGAGCTTCCTTGCTCTGGCATTGGTGAAGTATATAGATTCTTATAGCCGCGTGGAGGTATGGATAAACTGGCTCGGCTATGCTTGTGGTCGGCTTACCGGGTGACCGCCACAAGGAAGAACCTATGACCCTAGGGGCAAACCAACTGCCGGACCGGATACTGCGCCTGCTTCCGGCCACGACCCTGTTGTTGCTATTGGCCAGCTGTTCCAGCGTACAGCTCGCCTACAACCATATGGACCGCTGGATACGCTGGCAGTTGGACGACTATGTCGACCTCAAGGGCCCCCAGAAGCAGCAGTTGGCGGCGGCACTCGACAGCT
This sequence comes from Microbulbifer sp., assembly GCF_051659245.1. Lineage (NCBI taxonomy): Bacteria > Pseudomonadati > Pseudomonadota > Gammaproteobacteria > Cellvibrionales > Microbulbiferaceae > Microbulbifer > Microbulbifer sp. The sequence goes on along the minus strand of NZ_JBOFOC010000082.1, from coordinate 23,278 downwards.
TCCACCACTGGCACCGGCAGACCCAACTCCCCGACTACGCCGACTACCTGGAACAACTGGCCGACCGGGTACAGCAGAGCCAGTTCACCTCGGCCCAACTACAGGCCGTGGAAAAGCAGGTGGGCGATTTCTGGGACACCGCCAGCGCCCGGTTCTACGACATCCTGCTGCCGCTGGCCGCGACACTGGACAGCGGCCAGATCGACGAGTTGGAGGAGAACCTGCAGGAAAAGCGCGAAGAATCTCTGGAAAAATGGCGCGAGTCACCGGAAAAAATACAACGCCGTCGCTTGAAACAGATACGCAAGCACAGCCGGCGCTGGCTCGGCAAACTCAGCGGCGAACAGGAAGCCCTGATCGCCGAATGGGTCGCGCAGGCGGCATACAACCCGCTGCTGCGCGACCGGCAGCGCCAGCTGTGGCAGGCCCGCGTTATCGAACTCCTGCGCCGCAAGCCCGAGGGCTACCTGCAACAGCTGCGCGACCTGATGGTAAACCCCGGGCAACTCTGGTCTGAGGAGTACCGCCGGATGCAGGATCAACGCCACCGGCAAATCCGCTCCCTGAGCGAACAGATACTCGCCACCATCACCCCCGAGCAGCGCCTGCATCTGGAAGCGGCGCTGCGCAGCCACGCCGGGGATTTTCGCAGTCTCTCCCGCGAATAGGATGCAAGAGTTCCCGCGAAACTGCTAAGCTCGCCGCTTCCATTCATCGGCCAAACGAGGAAACCCCGTGCGTATCGACTCCGCCAGAAGCGACCAGTTGCAAGAGTGGGAAAGTGAACTGAGCGCGCAGTACCAGCGTATCTGCCAACACGAATTGAACCTGGACCTGACCCGCGGCAAACCCTCCGCGGACCAGTTGCACCTGTCGGACGGGCTGGACGGGATTCTCAACGGCGACTACCGCGCCGCCGACGGCACCGATACCCGCAACTACGGCGGCCTGGAGGGCCTGCAGTGCGCCCGCGAACTGGGCGCGGATATCCTGCAGGTCCCCACCGAAGAAGTGATGGCCGGCGGCAACAGCTCCCTCACCCTGATGTACCACGCGGTGCTCACCGGCTACCTGTTCGGCTTTGCCGGCAACACCCCCTGGCGGGAGATGAAATCGCCCAAGTTCCTCTGCCCGGTGCCCGGCTACGACCGCCACTTCTCCATCTGCGAACAACTGGGCATCGGCATGGTGAACGTCCCCATGACCGCCACGGGCCCGGATATGGACGCGGTGGAAGAGCAGATCCGCGGGGACTCCGAAATCATCGGTATCTGGTGCGTGCCCAAATTCTCCAACCCCACCGGGGTCACCTACGACAAGGAGACCGTGGACCGCCTGGCGCAGCTGGGCCAGTTCGCCAACCCCGGCTTCCGCATCTTCTGGGACAACGCCTACGCGATTCACGACCTGGAGCATCAGGTCAACCTGCCCGGTATTCGCGAGGCCACCCACGAGAACGACACCGGCGACTCGGTGCTGCAGTTCGCCTCCACCTCCAAGGTGACCCACGCCGGCGCCGGCCTCGCCTTCGTCAGCGCCAGCGAAGCCAACCTGGCCTCACTGAAAAAACAGATGCAGGCCATGACCATCGGCCCGGACAAGGTGAACCAACTGCGCCACTCGCGCTTTTTCGGCGAGTTCACCCTGCTCCGGGAACATATGCAGAAGCACGCGCAGATACTCAAACCGAAATTCGAATGCGTGCAGAGCCAGCTGGAAAAGGCCTTTGCGGATACGGACCTAGGCACCTGGGAAGAACCCAAAGGTGGCTATTTCGTTTCTTTCAATACCCGTCCCGGCTGCGCCGCGGCGGTGATCCAACTGGCCGCGGACGCCGGTGTCAAACTCACCCCCGCCGGCGCCACCTTTCCCTACGGCAAAGACCCTGAGGACCGCAATATCCGCATCGCTCCCAGCTTCCCGCCCCTGGAGGAACTGGATACCGCCATGTCGGTGTTTGTGCTCTGCGTGAAGCTGGCCAGTGTGCGCAAGCAGTTGGGTATGAATGCGGAATAAATGCGGAATAATGAATGCGGAATGCGGAATGGCGCGCGTCCCTGCGCTTCACCCGCTTCGCGGGCAGCCTTCGGCTGTGCAAATCTGCTCCCGGCAGATTTGTCCGCATTCCGCATTCCGCATTCCGCATTCCGCATTCCGCATTCCGCATTCCGCATTCAGGAAAGATAGCGCCTGGCGAATTTCGGGTCCACCTGCTCCAGGTCCACCACCACCAGCCCGTCCACCGAATCACAGAAATCCGGGTCCACATTGAAGGCGTGAAAGCTGGTGCCGCCGGGCCGGGTGACCGAGGCGTACTTCTTGAAGAGCGGCGGCAGCATCACCCCCTCTTCTTTCAGGATTTTTTTCAGCTGCGCCATATCCTCGCCGGCGTCGCCGCTCAGTACCGGCAAATCCTCCCGCACCTCCGCAAACGGCAGGCGCGCGTCTCCCAGCGGCGCGTCGGTAGCGAAGTGGTGCAGGAAATAGCGCACTATCGCCGACTTGGCGCGCAGGGAAAAATTGCCCGGCATGGACACCGGGCCGAACAGATAGCGCACCCCACAGCGCCCCACCCAGCGGCCGATTCCGGACCACAGCAGGTCCAGGCCGCGGCCGCGCCAGTACTCCGGGAGCAGGAAGCTGCGCCCCAGTTCCGCGGAGCCGGGCAGGCACTGCCGCGGCGGGCGCGGGTAATTGAACAGGGTGCTGCTGTAGATCTGCTCCGCTTCCAGGCTATCGGTTTTCGCCAGGCGATAGGCGCCGGCGACCTTCTTCTTTTCCCGGTCCCACAACAGCAGATGGTCGTAGTGGGCATCGAAGGCGTCCCAGTCGCGGCTGTGGCCGGTGCCCTCGCCCACCGCGCGGAAGGCGATTTCGCGAATGCGCGACAGCTCGCGCATCACCGGACAGTCCGGCCGCTGTCGGTAGAGCTTGACCGCGAACTCACCCTGCCCGATCAGCGTGTCGCAGCTGTCCATCACCCGCGCCACCTCCTCCCCGGGCTCCGCGGGGGCGATGATTTCCGGGCCCAGCGGTCGCGGGGATTTGTGCAACCGGTGCACGTACCGGCGCCACAGACCAGCATGGGCGCGGGGTGTCAGCGGCCAGTTGCGAAAGTGCTCCGCCGCCACCGCGCTGCCGATGCGGATATCGATACCGCGGCTGGTCTGCTTGAACATCTCGCGCACCAGCCACAGGGTCGACAATGGCTTGTTGACCATGGAGAGACCGTAAAACCACAGGGAATTGCGCCCGCGCACCTGCACCGGCAGTATCGGTGCGCCGGTTTTCTCCGCGAAGCGCGCAAAGCCCGGATTCCAGCGCCCGTCGCGCACGCCCTGGGGTGTGAGCCGGGATACCTCGCCGGCGGGAAAAACGATAATGGCTCCGCCGCCGTTCAAGTGCTGGTAGATTCCCTCCACATCCGAGCGCCGGGTGCGCCCCTTGAAGTTATCCACCGGCAGCAGGTAGGAGCGCAGCGGTTCGATATTCCATAACAGCTGACTGGCCACCGCTTTCACATCCTTGCGCACCCGCGCCACCATATCGATCAGCGCCAGGCCATCGAGACTGCCCAGGGGGTGGTTGGAGACGATCACCAGAGGACCGGCAGTGGGAATCCGCTCCAGCTCAGAGGGGTTTATGTCGTAACGGAAATCGAAATAGGCGAACACCTGGCGGATAAAATCCAGCCCGCCCAGATGCGGGTAGCGTCGGCTGAAGGTCTGGATCTGCTCCTCGCAGCAGATTTTCTTCAGCGCCGCTGAGGCCAACCGGCGCGAAGGCTTCTGCGGTGCAGCGCTGTACCAGGGGTTTTTCTGCAACAGGTTTTCAAGTTGAATCATGCCGCCACCGCCTCCGTCATGATGTGCGCCAGTTTGGGCGCGCGATGCCAGTGCAGCAGTTCCAGGCGGCCGTCGGGCTGCTCCACCACTGCGGTCATGGAGTCCACCCAGTCGCCGCAGTTGGCGTAAGTGATTTCCTGTCCCCCGGCGCCGCTGTGGCGGATGCCTGCGCGGTGGATGTGCCCGCAGATCACCCCGTCCAGACCTCGGCGGCCGGTCTCGCGAATGGCGACCTCCTCAAAGCTGTGCATCATGCGCTTCGCCGCCTGTACGCGACTCTTCACATGGTTGGCCAGTGACCACCAGGGCTTGTCGAAGCGCCCGCGCCAGTAGTTGATCCAGCGGTTCAGGCGCAACATCAGATAGTAGCTGTGGTCGCCGATGTGATAGCTGATGGGATTGATATTGATCTGGTACTCGAACTGGTCGCCGTGGGTGACCCAGTAGCGTTTGCCGTCCCCCGCGGTGTGCACCCAGTCGCGCTCCACGCGGATATTGCCCAGGCGCTTGCCCGCCCAGCTGCGCATGGGCGCATCGTGGTTGCCGGGAATGTAGATGATTTCAGGCGTCCGGCTGGAGAGTTCGGACAACATCTCCAGCAACAGCGAGGACGCCTGGCACCAGCTGCCCCGGCCCTGGGCCAGGGCTTTCATATCGAAGATATCGCCGACCAGGTAGACGGTGTCGGCGCGGTTCTGGGCCAGGAAATCCGCCAGCCGTTGCGGCTCGCTGTCCCGGCTGCCCAGGTGCACATCGGAGATCCAGAGTGCGCGATAGCGGTTGCTCATAGCAAAGTCCCAACTTTCGGTTTGGGTAACTTTGCAGCGCTTTTCTTACAGACGTGCGACGATCAGTTGAAGCTTGTATTGCAGGGATTACCCGGCCTTTGGCGGCCGGGCTGGGCGCTACTCGGTATCGCCGGGGTGGCGCATGGGGGCGGGAAACGGGAACTGGGTGACCTTGTCGCCCTTGGCCTCGACGATCTTGCCCACGCCTTCCTTCTCCACCTCGTCGATACGCACGATACTGTGCATGGGGATATAGGAGCGGGTCACCGACGCGAATTCGCTCTTGAGCTTCTCCTCGCTGGGGTCCACCACCAGTTGGGCCTTCTCGCCAAAGACAAACTCCTCCACCTCGATAAAGCCGTACATATCGCTCTGGTAGATGGCCCGGGCGTAGAGCTCGTACACCTGGTTCTGGTTGTGAAAGATGACTTTGTAGATAGGATTCGCCATATGCGTCTCAAAAAGGTCCTGGCCAGGGAAATATTAGTCTGGGCGGGAGCTGCACCCGAAAAAGCGGGCAAGGATAACAGCCTCAATATAGCCCGTCTATGCAGCCGGAAGTGGGATCGCTATAATGCCCCACCATTTTGGCTGAACAGTTTTTAACCAGGCGTGATATGTCCGAAACTTCGGTGAAAAAGCTCTATATCAAGACCCACGGCTGCCAGATGAACGAGTACGATTCGGCGCGCATGCGCGACCTGCTCGGAGAATCCCACGCCATGGTGCCCACCGACGACCCGGAAGACGCGGACGTACTGCTGGTCAACACCTGTTCCATCCGCGAAAAGGCCCAGGAAAAATTGTTCCACCAGCTGGGCCGCTGGAAGCACCTGAAGGAAAAGAATCCCGACCTGATCATCGGCGTGGGCGGCTGCGTAGCCAGCCAGGAGGGCGAGGCCATCGCCAGGCGCGCGCCCCATGTGGACCTGATCTTCGGCCCCCAGACCCTGCACCGGCTGCCGGAGATGATGCAGACCAGAGCGCAGAAGAACGGCGCCGTGGTGGTGGACGTCAGCTTCCCGGAGATCGAGAAATTCGACCGCCTGCCGCAGCCGGAAGCGGACGGCGCCACCGCTTTCGTTTCGATTATGGAGGGCTGCTCCAAGTACTGCACTTTCTGTGTGGTGCCCTACACTCGCGGCGAGGAAGTGAGCCGCCCGCTGGCGGACGTGCTCGAGGAAGTAGCCCACCTGGCGGACCAGGGGGTGCGCGAGGTGAACCTGCTGGGGCAGAATGTGAACGCCTACCGGGCCCCCGGCGGCGACGGCCAGATCGTCGATTTCGCCGAGCTGATCACCTATGTAGCGGCCATCGACGGCATCGACCGTATCCGCTACACCACCTCCCACCCGGTGGAGTTCTCCGACGCGCTGATCGATGTCTACGCCGAGGTGCCGGAGCTGGTGAACCACCTGCACCTGCCGGTGCAGAGCGGTTCCGACCGCATACTCATGGCGATGAAGCGCGGCCACACGGCTCTGGAGTACAAATCCAAGCTCCGCCGGCTGAAGAAAATCCGCCCGGACATTTCCCTGTCTTCAGATTTTATCGTCGGCTTTCCCGGCGAGACCGAGCGGGACTTCGAGGCCACCATGAACCTGATCCAGGAAGTGGGCTTCGACACCTCCTTCAGCTTCATCTACTCGCCGCGCCCGGGCACCCCGGCGGCGGACCTGCCGGACGAAACCCCGGCAGAGGTCAAGAAAGAGCGTCTGCAACTGCTGCAGAACCGCCTCAACCAGCAGGCCGCGGCCATTTCCCGGCGCATGGTGGGGAATACCGAACGGGTACTGGTCACCGGCGTATCGCGCAAGGACCCAGGGCAATTGCAGGGGCGCACCGAGAACAACCGGGTGGTCAACTTCCGCGCCGGCGACCTGGGGCTGATCGGCAGGTTCGCGGATGTGCTGATCGAGGAGGCGCTGCCCAACTCGCTGCGCGGGACCCTGGTGGCCTCGGAACTGGACGGCCCGCTGGGGTAATTCGACTGGTTTTCCCTGTAGGAGCGGCGGGGCGGCCATCCGCCCCGCCGCTCCTACAGCGGTAATACCGCAACGGTATAAGGGTTTGGACTGTTTAGAACCTATTCGTCACATTCTCCCCTTTCCCATACTGGGAAAATGGGTATACCCTAGCAATGAACCCCCTAAACAAAGGTGCCGGAAACCAATTTGGAAACTTATACCCTCGCTCACAGTATCACGCTTGAGCCCAACGACGCCCGCCGCCTGGCCAATCTCTGTGGCCAATTCGATCAACACCTGCGCCAGATTGAACAGCGATTGGATATCGAGATCCGCAATCGCGGCAATCAGTTCGCCCTCTACGGGGAGCCCGAGTCCGCCCGCGCCGCCGGCGAACTGCTCAGTTCCCTGTACCGGGAAACCGGCGACCGCGACCACCTGACACCGGACGAGGTCCACCTCGCCCTGCAGGAATCCGGTGTCGAGGAGTTGCTGGAGAAACCGGCGAGCGAGGGCGCGGAGACGGAACAGGTAGTGCTGATCCGCACCAAGAAGTGCTCCGTGCGCCCGCGCGGTCTCAACCAGCGCAAGTATGTGCGCGCGGTGCAGAACAACGACATCAACTTCGGCGTGGGCCCGGCGGGTACGGGCAAGACCTACCTGGCAGTGGCCTGCGCGGTAGAGGCCCTGCTGAAAGACCAAGTGGAGCGTATCCTGCTGGTGCGGCCGGCGGTAGAGGCGGGCGAGAAGCTCGGCTTCCTCCCCGGCGACCTGAGCCAGAAGGTGGACCCCTATCTGCGCCCGCTGTACGACGCCCTCTACGAAATGCTCGGTTTCGAGACCGTGGGCAAGCTGATCGAGCGCAATGTGATCGAGGTGGCACCGCTGGCCTATATGCGCGGGCGCACCCTGAACAACGCCTTCGTGATCCTCGACGAGAGCCAGAACACCACCCGGGAACAGATGAAGATGTTCCTGACCCGTATCGGTTTCGGCTCCACCGCGGTCATCACCGGCGACCCCAGCCAGATCGACCTGCCCCGCGGCCAGGCCTCCGGCCTGCGCCACGCCATCGAGGTACTGGGCAAGGTGAACGGCATCAGCTTCACCCACTTCGGTGCCAAAGACGTGGTCCGCCACCCGCTGGTACAGCGCATCGTGGAGGCCTACGACACCTACGAAGCGGCCCGCGACGCCCTGGTCGACAAGCCGGACGAAGACGCAGCCTAGCTCATGGATCTTCAACTCGACGTGCAGCGGCCCAGCCGCTGCTCCGGCCTTCCCGGCGATGGACAGATAGCCGCCTGGGCGCGCGCCGCAATCGGCGATGCACGCGAATCCGCGGAGCTCAGCGTGCGCATCGTCGACGAGGAAGAGAGCCGCGCGCTCAACAGCCGCTATCGCGGCAAAGACAAGCCCACCAATGTCCTGTCCTTCCCCGCCGATCTTCCCGAAGAGCTGGGCTTGCCCCTGCTCGGCGACCTGGTGATCTGCGCCCCGGTGGTCGCCCGGGAGGCTGACCAGCAGCACAAAGCGCTCCCGGCGCACTGGGCACACATGGTAGTCCATGGCACACTGCACCTTCTGGGCTACGACCATATCGAGGACGCGGACGCGGAAATCATGGAAGGCCTGGAAACCCGGTTGCTGGAGGGATTGGGATTCCCCGACCCCTATACGGCAAAAGAATTGGACGAACACGAGTAACCCGGAGCATGGCCACATCCATGACCACAGACGAGCCCCCAAGTAGTCGCTCTTCCGGCAAACCCCGATCGGGGGAGAAAAACTGGCTGGAAAAGCTTCTCGGCGCTTTTTCCGCAGAACCCAAATCCCGGGACGAGTTGCTGGATATCATCAAGGATGCCGCGGAAAACCAACTGGTGGACGCGGAGGCCCTGTCCATCATCGAGGGCGCGCTGGACGTATCCAGCCAGCAGGTGCGCGAGATCATGATCCCCCGCTCGCAGATGGTGGTGGTCAGCCTGCAGGACAAGCCCGAGGAGTTCCTGCCCAAAATCATCGAATCCGGCCACTCCCGCTTCCCGGTGATCGGTGAAAGCGTGGATGATATCCGCGGCATCCTGCTGGCCAAGGACCTGTTGCCGCTGGTACTGAAGGGCGTGGAGGAATTCCAGTTCGAGGACATCATCCGCCCGGCCAATATCATTCCCGAGAGCAAGCGCCTGAACATCCTGCTGCGCGAATTCCGCGAGAACCGCTACCATATGGCGGTCGTGATCGACGAGTACGGCGGCGTCTCCGGCGTGGTCACCATCGAGGATATCCTCGAGGAAATCGTCGGCGAGATCGAGGACGAGACCGACGAGGAGGAAGCGGACAGCTTTATCCGCAAGGTGGGCGACAACGACTATATCGTCAAGGCTCTCACCCCCATCGAGGACTTCAACCACTACTTCGACAGCGAGCTCAGCGACGAGGAGTTCGACACCGTCGGCGGCCTGGTCATGCAGTCCTTCGGCCACCTGCCCGGACGCGACGAAGTCACCCGGCTGGGGAATTTCACCTTCCGCGTGCTCTACGCGGACAACCGGCAGGTTCACCTGCTGCGGGTGAGTCGAATGATGAATGCGGAATGAGGAATGCGGAATGGCGTGGGATGGATAAGCGCAGCGCACCTACCGACAGTTGGAATCAGGCCAGTACCAAAAATTGGAGCCGATCCGGGGACTGAATGAGTAAACATTCCGCATTCCGCATTCCGCATTCCGCATTGGCGGCCGCCGCCGGCGCCCTGCTAACCCTCTCCCTAGCCCCTTTCGGCTGGTGGATCTGCGGCCTGCTGTCCCTCTCGCTGCTGGCCTGGCTGAACCTGCGCGCCGCCGGCGAAGGTCGGCAGCTCGGCGGAGGCCGCAGCCTGTGGCTGGCGTTCTGCTACGGCCTGGGCCTGTTCGCCAGCGGCGGCTCCTGGGTATATATCTCCATCACCCAGTTCGGCGGCTCATCGGTTCCCCTGGGCCTGCTGCTCACCGGCGCCTTCGTGGCCATTATGGCGCTGCTGCTGGCACTGCCGTTTTACTTCCTCGGCCGTTTTACCGACAACAAAATCAGCTTCGCCCTCGCCTTCGCCGCCCTTTGGTTTGTCAGCGAGTGGCTGCGCAGCTGGATCTTTACCGGCTTCCCCTGGCTGTTTGCCGGCTACGCCCATATCGGCACCTGGCTGTCCGGCTGGGCGCCGGTGGTGAGCGTCTACGGTATCGGCCTGCTGCTGGCCTTCACCGCGGCGGTGATCGCCCTTGCCGCCAGCGGGCGCCTGGCGCCGCTGCTGACCCCGGAAAACAAGCGCACACACATCGCCCTGCTGCTGGCAGCGGCCCTCCCCTGGCCGCTGGGTGCACTGCTGTCGCAGGTGGAGTGGACGGCACCGGAGGGGAAGGAAATTGCCGTGGGCCTGGTGCAGGCCAATATTCCCCAGGAGAAGAAGTGGCTCCCGGAGTTCCGCGGCGAAACCATCAGCCGCTACCAGGACGGCACCCGGGTTCTGAGCGAACGCGGCGTGGACGTGATCGTCTGGCCCGAGGCGGCGCTGCCGCTGCTCTACCGCCAGGCGCCCAACCTGATGCAGGCACTGCAGCGCAACGCGGAAAACAGCGGCATCGACCTGGTCAGCGGCATACTCTACGACCGCGACGACAACGGCCTGCACAGGATACACAACTCGGCGGCGGTTTTCGGGCGCAGTCCGCAGGTATATCACAAGCGCCACCTGGTGCCCTTCGGCGAATATGTTCCGCTGGAGGAGTGGATTCGCGGCACCATCGAGTTCTTCGACCTGCCCACCTCCTTCATTCGCCCGGGGGATGAAGGCCAGCAACCGCTGCACGCCGGCGGTGCCAGCTGGGCCCCGCTGATCTGCTACGAGATCGTCTACCCGCAGATAGTGGCGGACAGCGCCCTATCCGCCCAGGTGCTGCTGACCATCAGCAACGACGCCTGGTTCGGCGACTCCATCGGTCCGTTGCAGCATATGCAGATGGCGCAGATGCGCGCGCTGGAAACCGGCCGCTACCTGGTGCGCGGCACCAACACCGGCGTGACCGCCATCGTGGACCCCCGCGGGCAGATCATCGACAGACTGCCGCAGTTCGAGCGGGCCGAACTGGTCGGCCGAATCCGCGCGGCGAGCGGCAACACGCCGTTTATGCTCGCGGGCGTCTGGGGCGTCTTCGCGCTGGCGCTGCCGATGCTGGTTTCCGCGCTGCTGCTGCGGCGCAGAAACACCCCGCAGTCGGATACCCCGCTGGCTGGCGAGGCATCGGACTGAAAACCCGCGCCAGCCGGGGCGAGGACGGCGTATAAATTTGCCGCTTACCGCTCCACTTTCACCTAAACTGCGCATAAGCCGTATCACAGTGTCGGCGCCCCCTACCGTCCCGCGTCGATCGCGATACGCCTAGCCTCTAGTCAAATGCCGGCACGGATGCCTTCCCTATGCACTGTTTAATCAGCGGTGGCACTGGCCTGATCGGCCGCCTGTTTTGCCAGTATTGGCTGGCCCGCGGCGATACGATCACGGTGCTCAGCCGGAGGCCGGAACAGGTGCGCGACCTCTGCGGCGAGACGGCCGTGAGCTGCCGCAATCTCACCGAAGTCCAGGCACCGGTCGACGTGGTAGTGAACCTGGCGGGCGAGTCCATCTCGCGCCGCTGGAACAGCAAGCGCCGCGCGCAAATTCGCCGCTCCCGCCTGGAAATCACCGAAAACCTGGTGGAATGGTCCCTGTCCCGGGAACAGCGGCCGTCTTATTTTCTCTCCGGCTCCGCAGTGGGCTATTACGGCGACCGCGGCGGCGACCTGCTGCGGGAAAGCAGCAGCCCCGGAGGCGGCTTCGCGGCGCAGCTGTGCCGCGACTGGGAGGCCGCCACCCTGCCCCTGCGGCAGGCCGGCGTCTGCGTGGGCATTATGCGCACTGCCATAGTCCTCTCCACCCGCGGCGGCGCGCTGACGCAGATGCTGCCGGCCTTTCGCCTGGGGCTGGGCGGCCCGCTGAGTTCCGGCGAACACTGGATGAGCTGGATTCACGAGGAGGATATCGTAGGGCTGATGCTGCACGTCATCGACCAACGGCTCTGCCAGCCATTCAACGCCTGCGCCCCCGAAGCGGTGACCAACAACAGTTTCGCCCGCCTGCTGGCCAAGCAGTTGCATCGCCCCAGCCTGGTGCGCACACCCGCGTGGATGCTGAAACTGATGTTCGGGGAAATGGCCGAGGAACTGCTACTGGCCAGCCAGAAAATGGAGCCGCGCACCGCCCTGGACAGCGGCTACACCTTTCGCTTTCCCACCCTGGAGCAGGCGCTGGAAGACCTGCTTTCCAGAGGACGGAAGCCAGAAGTCAGGGAACAGATGCGTTAATTCGAAGCACTAAGTTTGTAGGATGGGCAAAGCGCAGCGTGCCCATCAAGACCCGAAAGATGGGCACGTCGCTGCGCTCCTTGGACTCGCTACGCGGCCTCAATCGGGCGGCTGAGGGCCTGGGCGAGGTAGCGGCGACCCGCCTCCCCCACCACCTGCTCGGCGCGGCATTCCATGGGCGCGGTACCCACCCACTGGGCATGCCAGCGGTACCACTGATGCTCGTCGTCCTCGCAGCGCAACTCGACGAAATCCACCAGGGCGGGATCGAGGTTGAACTCGCGCACAATCTGCCCGGCAAAAGTCTCGAAGTTCTTGCAAACCTGGGCCGCCCTGTCCGTGCCGCTGCACAGAAACACCAGTTGGCGGTCGTCCTGCTGCCCCTGCCTGAAACCCAGCCACACGGGGCGGTTGAGACGATTGTGCAATTGGATTGGGGAAAAAGACGAAGGGATGCCCGTCATCTCGAAAGTACCTCTCTCATTGTTGTCCACAGCCGTCACTCCACTTCTACAGTTGCCGGCAGTCCGCTCAATCGACTGTGAGCCCCCTACGGGCGCCCGGACTTGCCGGGTACTTTCAACGATTCCTGAATTTCGGTGTCGGGTTGACTGCTTAAGAGCTGTCATCGCCCCAAAGGTTCCTCAACAGGAGGATCTCACCGGCGGCAGGGCCGTCCAGTGGTACCACCGGCGCGCCAGCCATTCCCGCCAGTACACCTGGGTGCGCAGCAGCGCCGGGGCGCTGGGCAGCCAGCGCAGCAGTCCGCTCTGCGCCCGGGGCAGCAGTTCGGCCGAAGTCCCCACCGGCAGAGGCTGCACCTGCAGCCCGGAGCGGGCGAACACCTCCGCGGCGCGGGGCATATGCCACCAGTGGGTTACCAGCACCACACTTTCCACACCGGAACCGTGCAGCAGCGCCGCACTGTTGACCGCATTCTCTGCGGTTGTCCGACTGCAATTCTCGCGCCAAGTCACCGGGCGTTGAAACAGCTCCTGTATCACCCCGGCCATCAGTTCGGCCTCCGGGGCCCGCTCCCCCTCGTATACCCGCCCCCCGGAAACCATCAGCGGCAGCTGCCGGGGAGCCTTTTCCATAGCCCGGACCACCCGCTCCAGGCTGGTGGCGGAAACGCGCTCGTTACCGGAATTCTCATCCCGGTAACGGCCGCCACCCAGAATCACCACCGCCTGGGGCACCGCCTCCGGCGCCGGCGATATCCTGTCCAGCCGCTCCCCCAGCCAGGAGGAGAAGGCCGGTGTCGCGCAAACCCACAGGACGGCAAAGGACAGGATAGCAAGGGGCAGTGACAGTTTGGCGAAAGGCGAAGCGGCGGGAAAACACCAGAGGACAAAGGCCAGCAACAGACCCAGCAGGGGGAGGAACGGCGGCATCACCAGGGCGGCCAGAGTGGTGTGCGCTTCCACCCCTATTCGTCCAGGCCGCCTTCGATCTGCCGGAAGCAGCCGTAGCCGCAGCGGTGGCAGGGAGTGATCTGGCTGTTCTCCGGCGGCATGGCGCGGTAGCCGCAGCCCAGGCACTGCAACTCCTCGCCGGCGCCGACCCGCTCCCCGGCCAGGGCCCAGGGCTGGCCCCGCCGGATACAGCGCATCAGGTTGGGCCAGGCGGTCTCGGTAGGGTCGGCGGCATCCAGCAGCCAGTCGCTGGTGCGCTCTTCCAGAGTCCGAATTTCACCGCCCAACCCGCGCATATAGTCTCCGGCACGGTGCAGATCATCTTTCAACCAGGCGCGCAGGAAGGCCACCTTATTCGCGGTGAGATCTTCCACCGCCAGTTCGTCCTCTATCAGGTTCTCCAGGTCCCGGCGCAATTCTTCTGTCATGTCCTCGTCTTCCGGCGGCAGCTTCGGTTCCTTCGTCACGGCATCCCTCCTATAATTCGGCGCTTCGGCATCGTAAACGATGTCGCTCCTACAGGGTAGGTTGAAAATTTCCCCTCAAATTTCGATCACAGAGTATAGGTCCCCAATCAATGGAAGAGCAGTACAACCCCTCCGCAATCGAAGCATCCGCCCAGCAGTTCTGGGAGGAGCAGAAGAGCTTTGAAGTGACGGAGGACCCCAGCAGGGAGAAGTTCTACTGCCTATCCATGTTCCCCTATCCCAGCGGCAAGCTGCACATGGGCCATGTGCGCAATTACACCATCACCGACGTGATCTCCCGCTACCAGCGCATGCAGGGCAAGAATGTACTGCACCCCATGGGCTGGGACGCCTTCGGCCTGCCGGCGGAGAACGCGGCCATCCAGAACAAGACGGCGCCGGCTGTGTGGACCTACGCCAATATCGATTACATGAAAGGCCAGTTGAAGGCGCTGGGCTTCGGCTTCGACTGGTCCCGGGAATTGGCCACCTGCCAGCCGTCCTACTACCGCTGGGAACAGTGGTTCTTCACCCGCCTCTATGAAAAGGGCCTCGTCTACAAGAAAAACTCGGCGGTGAACTGGTGCCCCCACGACCAAACGGTACTGGCCAACGAACAGGTGGAAGACGGCTGCTGCTGGCGTTGCGGCACCACCGTGGAGCGCCGCGAACTGGCGCAGTGGTTCATCAAGATCACCGACTACGCGGAAGAACTGCTCGCCGACCTGGACAAGCTGCCCCACTGGCCGGAACAGGTGCGCACCATGCAGCGCAACTGGATCGGCAAGAGCAAGGGGGTGGAGCTGAGCTTCGCGCTGCCGCAGCCCATCGCCGGCGTCGACCACTTCGATGTCTACACCACCCGTCCGGACACCCTGATGGGTGTCACCTACGTCTCCCTCGCCGCCGAGCACCCCATCGCCCTGGCGCTGGCGGAAGACAACCCCGAACTGAAGGAATTTATCGCCGAGTGCAAGAGGCAGTCCCTTTCCGAGGCCGATATGGCCACCATGGAGAAGAAAGGGATGGACACCGGTCTCAAAGCCATCCACCCGATCACCGGGGAGGAGGTTCCGGTGTGGATCGCCAACTATGTGCTGATGGACTACGGCTCCGGCGCCGTGATGGCGGTGCCGGCCCACGACCAGCGGGACTGGGAATTCGCACACAAATACCACCTGCCGATCAAACAGGTGGTGGAGCCTGCAGACGGCGAAACCATCGACCTGGAAAAGGAAGCCTTCGTGGAGAAAGGCCGGCTGGTGAATTCCGGCCCAGGTTTTGAACAGTTCGACGGACTCGATTTCAGTGCCGCCTTCGACGCCATCGCCGAGGCTCTGAAGGCCGCGGGTAAGGGCCGCGTCACCACCAACTACCGGCTGCGCGACTGGGGCGTATCCCGCCAGCGCTACTGGGGCGCCCCCATCCCCATATTCAACCTGGCCGACGGCGGCGAGATCCCTGTACCGGCTGATAAGCTGCCGATACTGCTGCCTGAGGATGTGGAACTGGACGGTGTCCAGTCGCCGATCAAGGCAGACCCGGCGTGGCGCAAAGACGAGTTGAACGGCGAGCCGGTGGAGCGCGAGACCGACACCTTCGACACCTTTATGGAATCCAGTTGGTACTACGCCCGCTACACCTGCCCGGATTTCGACCAGGGAATGCTGGACCCAGAGCGCGCCAACTACTGGCTGCCGGTGGACCAGTACGTGGGCGGCATCGAACACGCCATCCTTCACCTGCTCTACGCGCGCTTCTTCCACAAGCTGATGCGCGACGAAGGCCTGGTGAACAGCGACGAACCCTTCGAGCGGCTGCTGTGCCAGGGCATGGTGCTGGCGGAATCCTTTTACCGGGAGACCGACGGCCACAAGACCTGGATCGCCCCCGCCGACGTGGATGTGGAGCGCGACGACAAGGGCAAACCGATCCGCGCCGTCGAGCGCGCCACCGGCGAGGAGGTGATTCCCGGCGGCGTGGTCAAGATGTCCAAGTCCAAGAACAACGGCATAGATCCCCACGCCACAGTGGAGCAGTACGGCGCGGACACCGTGCGCCTGTTCACCATGTTCGCCGCGCCGCCGGAACAGACCCTGGAGTGGCACGACGCCGGCGTGGAGGGCGCCAGCCGATTCCTGCGCAAACTGTGGAAGACAGTACACAGCCACCGGGCTGCCGGCGGCAGCAGTGCAAACATCGACACCGATGCGCTCAACGAACAACAACAGCAGCTGCGCCGCAAGACCCACGAGACCATCCAGAAAGTCAGCGACGACTACGGTCGCCGCCAGACCTTCAATACCGCCGTGGCCGCGGTGATGGAACTGCTCAACGAAGTGGGCAGGCTGGCGGAGCGCGAAAGCGCTCAAGGCCTGGCGGTGGAACGGGAAGCACTGCAGGCCGCTGTACTGCTGCTCGCGCCCGTGACTCCGCATATCTGCCACAGCCTGTGGCAGGCGCTGGGCAACAACACACCGCTGGTGGACGCGCAGTGGCCACTGGTGGACGAAAACGCGCTGGTGCGCTCCAGCATCACCCTGGTGGTGCAAGTGAACGGCAAGGTGCGCGCGAAATTTGAAGCACCGGCCGATGCGGACAAAGAAACTCTGGAAAAGCTGGCGCTATCCAACGAGAACGTGCAGAAATTTATCGGCGACGCCACGGTGCGCAAGGTGATCGTGGTACCGGGCAAGCTCGTCAATATCGTCGCGAAATAACGAAGGTCGGGATGGTTCGGGACTCGGGACTCGGGACTCGGGACTCGGGACTCGGGACTCGGGACTCGGAAAGAATAGCTCCCCTCTCCCGCTTGCGGGAGAGGGGTTGGGGGAGAGGGTTTCGGGTCGCAGACCCGCCCACAAATTCGGGTAAACCATGAAAAAAGCAGTCAACCACATCCTCATTCTGCTCACGGTAATCGTCACCGCCAGCTGTGGCTGGCACCTGCGCGGCGCGCCAAAGAACTTCCCGCCGGGCAGCCAGCTGTACATCTTCGCGGAGGACCCGCGCAGCGATATCGCCGGGGAACTGACCCGCCTGCTGCAAAACGGCGGCGTGCCCATGGCGGAAACCCCCGAGGAAGCCGACTACGTACTGACCATTCACAAGGAAATAGAGCGCAAGCGCACCGTGGCGGTGGACGCCAGAGGCCGCGCCTCGGAGTACGAACTGATCACCAGCGCCATCTACAGTGTGCGCGACAGCAGCGGCCGCACCCTGCTGAACTACGCCGAGGCAGACGTCTACCGCACCCTGGAGTGGGACGACAACGAAGTGGTGAGCAAGGGCGAGGAGGAGATCCTGCTGCGCGAGGAAATGCGCCGCGAACTGATCGGCCGCATTATCGACCGGCTGCGCCGCATCGACGTCAATGCGCCCGCAGAAGACAGAAGTTACTGATGCGCATTAATCCCGGACAACTGCAGCAGAATTTGAACAAGGGTCTGACCCCCATCTACATCGTCTCCGGCGACGAGCCGCTGCTGGTGCAGGAGTGCTGTGACAGCATTCGCGCCGCAGCCAGGAAACAGGGATTCAGCGAGCGCGAGCTGCTGCACGCGGAACACAACTTCGACTGGGGCCTGCTGCTCGCCTCCGCCGGCAGCCTGTCCCTGTTTGCGGAAAAGAAAATCATCGAGCTGCGCCTGCCAAGCGGCAAGCCCGGCGACAAGGGCAGCAAGGCGCTGCAGGAATTCGCCGCCGTCAGCGACGGCGACCTGCTGCTGTTGCTGGTACTGCCCAGGCTGGACCGCTCCCAGCTCAACAGCAAGTGGATCAAATCGCTGGAACCAAAAGGCGCATTGATACAGGTGTGGCCGGTGGACGCCCGGGAAATGCCGCGCTGGATTCACCAGCGCCTGCGCGCTGCGGGGCTGGATGCGGAGCCGGAGGCAATCCAGATTCTCGCAGAGCGGGTGGAGGGCAACCTGCTCGCCGCCAGCCAGGAGATAGAAAAACTCAAGCTGCTCAATACCGACAACCTGATCACTGCCGAAGTGATGAGTGATGCCGTGGCCAGCTCGGCCCGCTACGACGTCTTCGGCCTGATCGACAGGGCCCTGGCGGGGGACGCGGAAGCCGCGATCAAAACCCTGCACGGCCTGCGCGCCGAGGGCGTGGAGGCACCGGTGGTGCTCTGGGCCATTGCACGGGAAATCCGCAGCCTGCTGGAGATCGGCGGGAAGCTCGACCAGGGCCAGCCCATCGCACGCCTGGTCCGTATCCAGAAACGCCAGCCACTGGTACAGGCCGCCCTCGCCCGCCTGCGCCCGCGGCAGTTGGAAGGCCTGCTGCTACGCGCCCGCGCCGTGGACAGCGCCATCAAGGGCGGCAGGGACCAGGACCCCTGGACAGGACTGCTGGAACTGACGCTGAACCTGTCCGGCAGGCGCAGCGTCTGACCCGGATGGCACGAAGTCGTAGGATGGGCAAAGGAGCGTAGCGACGTGCCCATCTTCCAGGACCTTGATGGGCACACTACGCTTTGCCCATCCTACAAATATGCCGATTTTCGGCTTAAGGTAGCGGTATTAGTGTCTGACCCGAATGGTACTAAGTTAAGCTCCGAGTTGTTGCTCCTGTCCCTGAGGATACGCTGTAGGAGCCTGCTTGCAGGCGAACATTCCCGGTGCCTTGCCGCGACCTCAATTCGCCTGCAAGCAGGCTC
The DNA here is from genome assembly GCF_051659245.1 of Microbulbifer sp. Taxonomy (NCBI): domain Bacteria; kingdom Pseudomonadati; phylum Pseudomonadota; class Gammaproteobacteria; order Cellvibrionales; family Microbulbiferaceae; genus Microbulbifer; species Microbulbifer sp. The sequence continues at coordinate 4,751 of NZ_JBOFOC010000082.1, read as the reverse complement.
CTACAGGGAGATTCCGCTTAACTTAGTGCCATTCGTGTCTGACCGGATGGCACTGAGTTAAGGAGAAACCCTGTGGGAGCCAGCCCTGCTGGCGAAACAAATATTGCCGATAGCACTGTCCCAATCGCCTGCAGGGCAGGCTCCTACAAACTGGCTACAGAAACTCTCAGGCCCGAAATCTTCACACCGCCAGGTACTGCCGGATCAAACCGTCGTCCAGTTTCGCCATTTGATCCGCGGCCACAATCCGCCCCTTCTGCATCAGGCGGAACTCGCGGCCAACGCGGCGGGCGAAGCCCAGTTTCTGTTCCACCAGGATAACCGTCAGCCCGTCCTCCTCGTTCAACATCCGGATCACATCGCCGATCTGGCGCACGATGTTGGGCTGAATACCTTCATTGGGTTCGTCGAGGATCAATACCTTGGGATCGATCACCAGTGCGCGCCCGATGGCCAGTTGCTGTTGCTGGCCGCCGGACAGGTCGCCGCCACGGCGGTGCAGCATGTCCTTCAGCACCGGAAACAGTTCAAAGATCCGCTGGGGAATCCGGCGCGCCTTGTCCTTGCGCACCGGCAGTCCGATCTGCAGGTTTTCCTCCACCGTCAGCAGCGGAAAAATATCCCGCCCCTGGGGCACATAACCGATGCCGAGATGCGCGCGCGCCTGTGCCGCGCGCCCTTCAATGGGCTTGCCCCCGAACAGAATGCGCCCGTCGCTCGCCGGCAACAGCCCCATCAGGCACTTGAGCAAAGTGGTCTTGCCGGCGCCATTGCGGCCCATGATGCAGGTGCACGAACCTTTTTCCACATCCAGGTCGAGATCCCAGAGAATCTGCGTACCGCCGTATTTCTGGTTGAGTTTTTCGATTCGGATCATGCGCCCTCCCCCAGGTAAACCTCGATCACATCGGGATTGCTCTGCACCTGGTCCATGGTGCCCTCCGCCAGTACCGCCCCCTGGTGCAGTACCGTCACCGTACGCGCAATGCTGCGCACAAATTCCATATCGTGTTCCACCACGATCACCGTGTGCTCGCCGGCCAAAGAGGTGAGCAGTTCCGCGGTGCGCTCGGCCTCTTCCGCGGTCATCCCCGCAACGGGTTCGTCGATCAGCAGCAGGCGCGGCTCGGCCGCCAGCAACATGCCGATTTCCAGCCACTGCTTCTGCCCGTGGGAGAGAGCGCCGGCAAGTTGGTAGCGCGCCTTCGTCAGCCCGATGGTTTCCAGCACGCGGTCGATGCGATCGCGCTGCTCACCGTTGAGGGCTGCGGTCAGGGCAGACCAGGCACCCTTGCTGCCTTTCAGGGAGAGCTCCAGGTTGGTGTACACCGTATGTGCCTCGAACACCGTGGGCTTCTGGAATTTGCGCCCGATACCCAGCTGCGCAATCGCCGCCTCGTCGTGCGCAAGCAGGTCGATGTTCTGGCCGAACCAGGCGCTGCCGCTATCGCAGCGGGTCTTGCCGGTGATCACGTCCATCAGCGTGGTTTTGCCCGCGCCGTTGGCCCCGATCAGGCAACGCAGCTCGCCGTCATTCACATAGAGATTCAGATCGTTCAACGCCTTGAAGCCATCGAAACTGACACTCAGCCCCTCGACGTACAGGATCACCTGATGTGAGACGTCCACGGCCCGCTGACGCGGAACCAGAAATGGCCAGGTGGTATCGCGTCGCAGCAGTTCGCGTGCCTGTGCCGTTACGTTCATGCCCGAGCCTCCCCAGTGATCGGTTCCGCAGGCGCATTGCCTGCGGAAACTTCGCCTGTATTATTTTCCCCTCGCGTTTCCGCATCTGTCGGCCGGCCGCGCTGCAGCAGGCCGACGAGGCCTTTCGGCAGCAGTACGGTGACCACCACGAACAGGGTGCCCAGGGCAAACAGCCAGCCGTCCGGCATCACCGCGGTAAAACGGGTCTTGGCGTAGTTCACCAGCAGGGCACCGACTATGGCGCCGTACAAGGTGCCGCGGCCGCCGACCGCCACCCACACCACCACCTCGATGGAATTGAGTGGCGAAAACTCTCCCGGATTGATGATGCCCACCTGGGGCACGTAGAGCATGCCCGCCACGGCCGCCACCAGCGCGGAATAGACGAACAGCCACACCTTGTAGCCTTCGGTGCGGTAGCCGAGAAAACGCGCGCGCGGCTCGGCATCGCGGATGGCCACCACCACGCGCCCGAGCCGCGAGTGCACGATGGCGCGGCTGGCGACAAAGGTAAGCGCCAATAGCAGCGCCGTCGCCATCAGCAGGGCCACGCGGGTGCCATCCGCCTGCAGGTCGAAGCCGAGTATGTCCTTGAAATCCGTCAGGCCGTTGTTGCCGCCGAACCCCATCTCGTTGCGGAAGAAAGCCAGCATCAGGGCGTAGGTCAGCGCCTGGGTCATGATCGACAGGTATACCCCGGTGACGCGCGACCGGAACGCCAGCCAGCCGAACACAAACGCCAGCAGGCCCGGCACCAGCAGGGCCATCAGCAACGCGAACCAGAACTGATCCATACCGTGCCAGTACCAGGGCAGCTCCTGCCAGTTGAGGAACACCATGAAATCCGGCAGGTCCGGATTGCCGTAGACACCGCGATCGCCGATCTGGCGCATCAGGTACATGCCCATGCCATAGCCGCCCAGCGCGAAGAAGGCGCCGTGACCGAGGCTCAGGATGCCGCAGTATCCCCACACAATATCCACCGCCATCGCCAACATGGCAAAGCACAGGTACTTGCCCATCAGCGTGATGGTGTAGGTGCTCACGTATAGCGGCGATTCGGCGGGCAACAGCAGGTTGGCGGCCGACATCAGCAGCGTGACCCCGAGCAGGATCGCCACCAGTAGCGAGGACCCCTCGCCCGGCGCGCGCAGCCGCGCCAGCGCGCCGGCCAGGTTGCCGAACAGGGATCGGTTGTGTTCCGCAGTCGTCATTCGGCGGCCCTCCCGCGCTGCGGAAACAGCCCCTTGGGCCGCTTCTGGATAAACAGGATCAGGCACACCAGCACGATGATGTTCGCCAGCACCGCGCCGGTGGCGGGCTCGAGGAACTTGTTGGTCACACCGAGGGAGAAGCCACCGACGAGGGTGCCGAGCAGATTGCCGACGCCACCGAACACCACCACCATGAATGAATCGATGATGTAGGACTGCCCGAGATTCGGCCCCACATTGGTCAGCTGGCTCAGCGCCACACCGGCCACACCGGCGATACCCGAGCCCAGGCCGAAGGTCATGGCATCCACCATTTCCGTGCGCACCCCCATGGCCTTTGCCATGTCGCGGTTCTGTGACACCGCGCGCACATTCAGGCCCAGGGAAGTTTTCTTCAGGGTCACCAGCAGCAGCGCAAATACGGCGAGCGCAAACAACAGGATATAAAGGCGGTTAAAGGTGACAGAGAACACCGGGTTGATAGCGAAAGCGCCGCTCATCCAGCCGGGCGTCACCACCGGCATATTGAGCGGCGAGAAAATTGTACGCACTGCCTGTTGCAGGATCAGGCTGATACCGAAAGTGGCCAGCAGGGTTTCCAGCGGGCGCCCCTGCAGGTGACGGATGACACCGCGTTCGATCAACACTCCCACACCCCCCGAAACCAGGAACGCCGCCGGCACCGCCACCAGCAGGGAGTATTCGATGGCGCCGGGCATCAGCTGCTGCACCACGTAGGTGGTATAGGCGCCGAGCATGATCATTTCGCCGTGGGCCATATTGATCACGCCCATCACACCAAAAGTGATGGCCAGACCGATGGCCGCGAGCAGCAGCACCGAACCGAGGCTCAGGCCAAAAAACAGCTGCTCCATAAAACCGTAGAACGCTATACGGCCCTCAATTTCTTCCAGCGCTTGCTGAGCAGCCATGCGAATTTTTTTGTCGCTTTCGCGCTCATCGTCGAGCAGGCGCTTCAACTGGTTGCGCACCGGCGCTTCGAGACGCCCGCTCATCACAGCGATAGCCGACAGCCGCGCGTCCGTTACGCTGGAATCGCGCAGCTCCACCATCGCCTGCGCCAGTTCAATCAGCTCGCTCACCCTGTCGCTCTGACCGGCGCCGGCGGCGGCCTGCAGCAGGCGCATATTCTGCGGGCTCAGGTCATCCAGGATTGCCAGCACTGCGCCCTCTTTTTGCGCCTCAGTCCCGTGCATCAGATCAATGCGGGCAATGGCATCGCGCAGGTGGCTGCGCAGGCGGTTGTTCACGCGGACTTTCTTGATCGAACGACGCGACTGTATCCCCAGGTCCTCCCCGGTAAAGATATCGTTGCCGATCCGCTCGCCGGCCTGGTTCTTTTGTACCGCCATCAACCGGCCGGTCTCGCGCTGGTAGTAAAGGTCTCCCGCGAGCATGGTGGCAAAAAGTCCGCGCATCTCGCGGCCACCGGAACGCTCGAGCTGGTCCAGCACCTCTGCGCTCTCGCGCAGGCTGGCCTGGGTGAGCCGCGTCAGTAGTACCTGGCGATCACCGCCGGGCTCCTCGGGCGCCGGTGTGGCGGACGGCGATGCCTGCTCCGAAACGGCACTGCCGGCGCTCGCGGCCGGCAGTGTCGTCACCAGCGCCAACAGCAGGCAACCGGTCAATAGCAAATGTTTCACTTGTATAACCCCGTATAACTTACAGAGGAATTATCGATATCTCGTACTACTCGGGGCCCGGGAAATGAATACCGGAACTTAATGCGAAGGCGCTGATGCCGGTGGCTGTTTGCGGGACTGTCTGCGAGAGGGACCTCGCGGACAAGCCTACAGGGACGTATTCACG
>NZ_JBOFOC010000081.1:0-26349 GCF_051659245.1 Microbulbifer sp. | reverse complement strand
AGCGCGGCCAGGTCCTGGCCAAGCCGGGTTCCATCACCCCGCACACCAAATTCGAAGCGGAAGTGTACGTACTGTCGAAGGACGAAGGCGGCCGTCACACCCCCTTCTTCAAGGGCTACCGTCCGCAGTTCTACTTCCGTACCACCGACGTAACCGGCGCCTGTGAGCTGCCGGAAGGTACCGAGATGGTGATGCCGGGCGACAACGTCCAGATGAAAGTCACCCTGATCGCCCCCATCGCCATGGAAGAGGGCCTGCGCTTCGCGGTTCGCGAAGGCGGCCGTACCGTTGGTGCGGGCGTTGTGGCCAAGATCATCGAGTAAGCTGTACTCGGGACTCGGGACTCGGGACTCGGGACTCGGGACTCGGGACTCGGCGAGGGCCCGGCCGCCTGAACGCGGCTGGGCCTTTCTGTTTGCTGTCCCCTGTCTCCTGCCCTCTATTACGGCCAGTCCTTACTCAGATCGCAGCTCTGGCAGTCCTCGAACAGCTTGGCAAAGCGCGCGCCGTCCATTTCCACCAGTTCCTCGTGGTCGCCGGCCTCGAAATAGACGGTATCGCGGTGGCGCAGGCTGTTGTCCAGCAGGGTGGTGATGCCGTAGGCCTGGCCCAAGGGGGGTAGGGCGCCCAGTTCGCAGTCCGGAAAGGCGCGACTCAGCTCCCCTTCCTCCACCATCTCCAGGTGCCTGCGGCCGGTCTCATCATGCACCGCGCGCATGTCCAGGCTGCTGCTGGCGGGCAGTACCACCAGTACGTAGCCCTGGTCGTCCTTGAGCAGCACCGCCTTGGCTACCCGGTCTTCGCGGACGTGGGCTGCGCGGGCGCTCTCGGCGCTGCGCTGGCTGTGGGGATGCTGGACCAGTTGGAAGTCGACCGACTGGTCGCGCAGATACTGACTCACTCTTGCAGCTATGGTCACGGTCTTTTCTCCTCGTTTCGCAGTGGGTCTTTCAAGTGTAGTTTCACGCCGGGCCGGCGGTGCGAAACCAGGGAGGATTGGCAGTTGACAGGCTGCGGTGCTGCCCGTAGAATTCGCGCTCCTTTTCGCCCGCCCTCGGGGCTGCGCAAAGGGACGTTCTTTTAGTTTTGATTGGAGTTTGATTCCATGCAGGGTCAACGCATCCGAATTCGCCTGAAGGCGTTCGATCACAAGCTGATCGACACGTCTACCCAGGAGATCGTCGAGACGGCCAAGCGCACCGGTGCGCAGGTTCGCGGTCCCATTCCGCTGCCGACTCGCAAAGAGAAGTACACCGTACTGATTTCCCCGCATGTCAACAAAGACGCGCGCGACCAGTACGAGATCCGTACCCACAAGCGTTTGCTGGACATCGTCGAGCCCACCGAGAAAACCGTCGACGCGCTGATGAAGCTCGATCTGGCGGCCGGTGTTGAGGTTCAGATCAGTCTCGGCTAACACTTTAAATTAACTACCGAATCCCGGGCGAAAAAGGTTCGGGTAGTGTAACGCTCTGAAACTGGGCGGCCGCAGTGGGTTAAAGCCCCGTGCACTGAGAGGTTGAAACGATGACTATAGGTATTGTCGGCCGCAAAAGCGGCATGACTCGCATCTTCACTGAAGATGGCGCGTCCATCCCGGTTACCGTTATCGAGGTAGCCCCGAACCGCGTCACCCAGGTGAAATCCGTGGAAACTGACGGCTACACTGCAGTACAGGTTACTGTGGGCAACCGCAAGGCTTCCCGTGTCTCCAAGCCCGAAGCGGGCCACTTCGCCAAGGCCAACACCGAGGCCGGCACCCGTCTCTTCGAACTGCGTACTGACGGTTCCGACGAAACTTTCGAAATTGGTTCTGAGATCACTGTTTCCGGCTTTGAGGCTGGTCAGAAGATCGATATAACCGGCACTTCCAAGGGTAAAGGCTTCCAGGGCGGCGTTAAGCGCTGGAACTTCCGCACCCAGGACGCAACCCACGGCAACTCCCTCTCCCACCGCGCTCCCGGTTCCATCGGCCAGTGCCAGACTCCCGGTCGCGTGTGGAAAGGCAAGAAGATGGCCGGCCACATGGGCGCCGAGCGTGTAACCGTGCAGAACCTGGAAGTGGTTCGTGTCGACGCCGAACGCAACCTGCTGCTGGTTAGAGGTGCCGTTCCCGGCGCGCCCGGCGGTGACGTGATTGTTCGTCCGGCAGTTAAAGCCTAAGTCTGAGGGGAAATGGATATGGAACTGAATATCGCTACTCCCGAAGGCGCCAAAGGCACTGTAGCTGTCTCTGAAGTGACTTTCGGTCGTGAATTCAATCAAGACCTGGTGCACCAGGCGGTAGTGGCCTTCATGGCCGGCGCCCGCCAGGGTACCAAGGCGCAAAAGAATCGCGCTGACGTTTCCGGCGGCGGCAAGAAGCCCTGGCGTCAAAAAGGTACTGGTCGCGCCCGCGCCGGCACCATCCGCAGCCCGCTGTGGCGCAGCGGTGGCGTAACCTTCGCCGCTGAGCCGCGGGATCACAGCGTTAAGCTGAATAAGAAGATGTACCGCGCCGCTCTGCGCTGCATTCTCTCCGAGCTGGCCCGCCAGGAGCGCCTGGTGGTGGTGGAGTCCTTCGAGATGGAGGCGCCCAAGACCAAGCAGCTGGTGAGCAAGCTGGCTCAGTTCGACCTGGCGGATGCGCTGATAATCACTGAAGAAGTGAGTGAGAACCTCTACTTGGCTTCTCGCAACCTGCACAAGATCGACGTGCGCGACGTGCAGGGCATCGACCCGGTGAGCCTGATCCGCTTCGACAAGGTCGTGGTTACCGTGTCTGCGCTCAAGAAAATTGAAGAGGTGCTGGGATGAACAAGCAGGAGCGACTCTACAAAGTACTGCTCGGCCCGGTAATTTCCGAAAAAGCTGCTGCATTGGCGGACGCCGCCAACCAAGTGGTTTTCAAGGTTAGCACCGATGCCGATAAAGCCGAGATCAAGGCCGCGGTTGAAAAGCTGTTCAATGTTTCCGTCGAACAGGTTCGCACCGTGAACGTAAAAGGCAAAACCAAGCGTACGCGTTTCGGCATGGGCCGCCGCAATGACTGGAAAAAAGCCTACGTTCGTCTGGCCGAAGGCAGCGACATCAACTTTGAAGCTGCCGACGTAACGGCGTAAGTAAGGGGACAGTTGCAATGCCGATTGTAAAAAGTAAACCGACCTCTGCCGGCCGTCGCCACTTGGTCAAGGTTGTAAACCCTGACCTGTATAAGGGTGAGCCCTATGCTCCCCTGGTAGAGAAGAAAAGCAAGAGCGGCGGTCGTAACAACGCCGGTCGCATCACCACCCGCCATATCGGCGGTGGTCACAAGCAGCACTACCGTGTTATCGACTTCAAGCGCAACAAGGACGGCATCCCGGCCAAGGTTGAACGCCTGGAGTACGATCCGAACCGCAGTGCCAATATTGCCCTGGTCTGCTACGCAGACGGCGAGCGCCGTTACATCATCGCGCCGAAAGGCCTGAAAGCCGGTGCTACCGTGCAGTCCGGCGACGCGGCGCCGATCGTTGTGGGCAACACCCTGCCGCTGCGCAACATCCCGGTCGGTGCCGTGATTCACGGTGTCGAGCTGAAGCCGGGCAAGGGCGCCCAGTTGGCCCGCTCCGCGGGTGCCTCTGTGCAGTTGGTGGCGCGCGAAGGCCAGTACGCGACGGTTCGTTTGCGTTCCGGCGAGATGCGCAAGGTGTTGTCCGAGTGCCGCGCCACCCTGGGTGAAGTGAGCAACTCCGAGCACAGCCTGCGCAAGCTGGGTAAAGCCGGTGCCAAGCGCTGGCGCGGTGTTCGCCCGACCGTTCGCGGTGTGGCGATGAACCCGGTGGATCACCCGCACGGTGGTGGTGAAGGTCGTACCTCCGGTGGCCGTCACCCGGTAACCCCCTGGGGTGTGCCCACGAAGGGTAAGAAAACGCGTAAGAACAAGCGCACCGACAAGATGATAGTACGCCGTCGCGGCAAGTAAGCCGCGCGTCGTGCCTGAGCAGCTGAGAGGAATCTAAAGTGCCACGCTCATTGAAGAAAGGTCCCTTTATTGATCTTCATCTGATCAAAAAGGTGGAGGCGGCGATTGCAGCCAATGATCGTCGACCGATTAAAACCTGGTCCCGCCGTTCCATGATAATGCCGGAAATGGTGGGTCTGACGATTGCCGTGCACAACGGTCGTCAACACGTGCCCGTGCTGATCAACGAAGAGATGGTTGGTCACAAGCTGGGCGAGTTCGCCGCTACCCGCACCTACCGCGGTCACGCTGCGGACAAGAAAGCGAAGAAGCGCTAAGCCGAGGTTAAAACGATGGAAGTAGCAGCAAAATTACGCGGCGCTCGTCTATCGGCGCAAAAGGCGCGACTGGTAGCTGATCAGGTTCGCGGCAAAGGTGTCGAGGAAGCCCTGGATGTTCTGGCATTCAGCCAGAAGAAAGGCGCGGCGATCGTCAAGAAAGTACTGGAGTCGGCCATCGCCAACGCCGAGCACAACGAAGGTGCCGACGTTGACGAGCTGAAGGTTTCCACGATTTTTGTGGATGAGGGTATGACCATGAAGCGCATCAAGCCGCGCGCCAAGGGTCGTGCCGATCGGATTCTTAAGCGTACTTGTCACATCACTGTGAAAGTGGCCGAGAAATAAGAGAGCAGGCGAGAAAACCATGGGACAAAAAGTACATCCTACCGGCATTCGTCTGGGTATCGTTAAAAAGCATACCTCTGTCTGGTATGCCGGCAGCGACGAGTACGCAGACAAGCTGTACACGGATCTGAAAGTTCGCGATTACATTCGCAAGAAGCTGGCCCACGCTTCCGTGAGCCGTATCGAGATCGAGCGTCCGGCCAACACCGCGCGTGTGACCATTCACACCGCCCGCCCGGGTATCGTGATCGGTAAAAAAGGTGAGGACGTAGAGCGCCTGCGCAGCGAAGTCAGTACGCAGATGGGCGTTCCGGTGCACATCGACATCGAAGAAGTGCGCAAGCCGGACCTGGACGCCGCTCTGGTCGCCCAGAACGTTGCCCAACAGCTGGAGCGCCGCGTCATGTTCCGTCGCGCCATGAAGCGCGCGGTGCAGAACGCCATGCGTCAGGGCGCCGAGGGCATCAAGATTCAGGTTGGTGGTCGTCTCGGCGGTGCTGAGATTGCCCGCTCTGAATGGTATCGCGAAGGCCGTGTGCCGCTGCACACCCTGCGCGCGAATATCGATTATGCCACCGCTGAAGCCAGCACTACCTACGGCATCATCGGTGTGAAGGTCTGGATCTTTAAAGGTGAAGTCATCGGCGACGAAATGCCCGATGAGCAGCCGAAGAAGACCCGCAAGAAAGCTGCTAAATAAGGGGTACGCAGATGCTGCAACCAAAGCGTACAAAATTCCGCAAGGTACAGAAAGGTCGCAATCGCGGTCTGGCCGATCGCGGTTCCAAGGTGAGCTTTGGCGAGTTCGGCCTTAAGGCTATCGGTCGCGGACGCATTACTGCGCGCCAGATCGAAGCGGCTCGTCGCGCCATGACCCGTCACGTTAAGCGTGGCGGCAAGATCTGGATTCGTGTGTTTCCGGACAAGCCCATTTCCAGTAAACCCCTCGAAGTTCGGATGGGTAAAGGTAAGGGTAACGTAGAATACTGGGTAGCCCAGATCCAGCCGGGCAAAGTCCTCTATGAGATGGAGGGTGTTTCCGAGGATCTCGCTCGCGAAGCTTTCGAGCTCGCCGCGTCCAAGCTGCCTGTGAAAACAACTTTCGTTAAGCGTTCGGTGATGTAATGAAGACTGCAGATCTACGCGAAAAGTCAGTTGAAGAGCTGAACCAGGAACTGCTGAATCAGCTCGAGGCTCAGTTCAAGCTTCGCATGCAAAAGTCCACCGGTCAGCTGACTCAGACTCATCTGCTGAAGCAGACTCGTCGCGACATTGCTCGCATAAAGACTGTGTTGACTGAACGGGCAGCACAAGAGACGGCAGGTAACTAATCATGGCAGAAGCAAAACTCAAGCGTACTGCGACTGGCAAAGTCGTGAGTGACAAGATGGACAAAACCATCACCGTTTTGATCGAGCGCCGTGTTAAGCACCCGATCTACGGCAAAATTGTGAGCAAGTCCACCAAGCTCAAGGCACACGACGAGAACAACGATTGCGGCATCGGTGATGTCGTAACCATCGAAGAGTCTCGTCCGCTGTCCAAGAGCAAATCCTGGGCGTTGCAGAAAATTGTAGAGCGTGCGGCGAAGGTCTAGGCCCTAGCGCATTGACTACCGAATTGAAGGCCGGATTTAAGGTTTTCGGAGAGAGACGATGATTCAAGCGGAATCCTACTTAGAAGTAGCTGACAACAGTGGGGCTCGCCGCGTCATGTGCATCAAGGTGCTGGGCGGCTCCCATCGTCGGTATGCTGGCGTGGGTGATATTGTCAAGGTGACCGTCAAGGAAGCCATCCCCCGCGGTAAAGTGAAGAAGGGTCAGGTAATGAATGCCGTTGTGGTCCGCACCAAAAAGGGTGTGCGCCGCGCGGATGGCTCCCTGATCAAATTTGACGATAACGCAGCGGTGCTGCTGAACCAGCAACATGCGCCGGTCGGCACCCGTATTTTCGGGCCGGTGACTCGCGAGCTGCGCGGTGAGAAGTTCATGAAGATCATCTCACTGGCACCTGAAGTTATCTAACGGCCTTCGAGCGGAGACAGAGTTATGCGCAAGATCAAGCGTGACGACGAAGTGATCGTTATTGCCGGTCGCGACAAGGGCAAGCGCGGCACAGTACGCAAAGTGCTGAACGACGGCCGATTGATTGTTGCCGGTGTGCAGATGATCAAGAAACACCAGAAGCCGAACCCCCAGTTGGGCGTTGCCGGTGGGATCGTTGAGAAAGAGGCCGCAATTCAGGCTTCCAACGTTGCCATCTACAATCGGAATACCCAGAAGGCTGACCGGGTAGGCTTCAAAGTATTGGAAGACGGCACTAAGATTCGCGTCTTTAAATCCAGCGGCGAAGCCGTTGACGCTTAAGTAGATCAGGTAGATATCATGGCAAGGCTTAAAGAGCTCTACAGCAAAGAACTCGCGCCCAAGCTGAAAGAAGAGCTGGGGCTCGACAATGTGATGTCCGTGCCGCGCATCACCAAGATCACCGTCAACATGGGTGTCGGCGAAGCTGTTGGTGACAAGAAGGTACTGGAACATGCTGTCAGTGACATGACGGCAATCACTGGTCAAAAACCCATCGTGACCAATGCGCGCAAGTCTATTGCGGGTTTCAAGATTCGCGACGGCTGGCCGATCGGCTGCAAGGTGACTCTGCGCGGTGAGCGCATGTACGAGTTCCTGGAGCGTCTGGTCGATATCGCGATCCCGCGTATCCGCGACTTCCGCGGTATCAGCCCGAAGCAGTTTGACGGTCGCGGCAACTTTTCAATGGGTGTGACCGAGCAAATTATCTTCCCGGAAGTCGACTACGACAAAGTAGACAAGCTCCGCGGTCTGGATATTTGCATTACCACTACAGCAGCTAACGACGATCAGGGTCGCGCGCTGCTGAAAGCGTTTAACTTCCCTTTCAAGGGTTAAGAGGAATCCATGGCGAAGAAATCCATGATTGCGCGCGAAGTAAAGCGCGCTCGAACCGCAGCTAAGTACGCGCAGAAGCGCGCAGAGCTGAAGGCGATCATCGCCAGTGCCACTGCTTCTGAAGAAGAGCAGTGGGAGGCTCAACTCAAGCTGCAGAAACTGCCGCGCGATGCAAGCCCGGTACGTCAGCAACGCCGCTGTCGTATCACTGGTCGCCCCCACGCTGTCTACCGCAAGTTCGGCCTGTGCCGTAACAAGCTGCGCGAGGCGGCAATGCGTGGTGATGTTCCCGGCCTGGTCAAGTCAAGTTGGTAAAAGGTCCGGCCGGTAAAGGCAGACTTGAGGAGTCTATTAAATGAGTATGCAAGATCCGTTGGCAGATATGCTGACCCGCATCCGCAACGCTCTGGCGCGCGGAAAGGCAACGGTCACCCTGCCTTCATCCAAACTGAAGATTGCTGTAGCCAAAGTACTGAAAGACGAAGGCTACATCACTGATTACGCGGTAAGCGAAGACGCCAAGCCGGAGCTGACTATTGACCTGAAATACTTCCAGGGCAAGCCGGTCATCGCCGAGCTGGACCGGGTTTCACGCCCGGGGCTGCGCGCTTACACTGGCAAGAAAGCGCTGCCGACGGTACGCGGTGGTCTGGGTATCGCGATCGTTTCCACCTCCCGGGGGGTGATGACGGATCGCGCTGCGCGTCAGGCCGGTGTCGGTGGCGAAGTGCTCTGCACGGTATTCTAAGCGGGGGTTGGTATGTCTCGAGTAGCAAATGATCCGGTAAAAATCCCCGCGGGCGTAACCGTGAACCTGTCAGGCCAGGATATCGCCGTCAAAGGCGGCAATGGCAACCTGGACATGGTAATTCACGGTGATGTGGAAGTGAGCGAGGCCGAAGGCCTGCTGACTTTTACTGCGCGCAGCGGTTCCAAACAGGCCAGGGCGCTGGCGGGTACTACGCGCGCACTGGTCAACAATATGGTGGTTGGTGTCAGCCAGGGTTTCGAGAGAAAACTGCAGTTGAACGGCGTTGGTTACCGCGCAAAGGCGTCCGGCAAGACCGTCAACTTGACCCTGGGCTTCTCCCACCCTATCGATTATCAGCTTCCGGAAGGTGTGACTGCGGAAACGCCGAGCCAGACTGAAATCGTATTGAAGAGCAGCGACAAGCAGCTGCTGGGCCAGGTGGCCGCTGAGATCCGCGCATTCCGTCCGCCGGAGCCTTACAAGGGTAAGGGTGTCCGCTACGCCGACGAGCGCGTGTATCGCAAAGAGGCCAAGAAGAAGTAGGGCAAATTAGGTAGGACGACATAGAAATGAACGTCAAGAAGCAATCTCGCTTGCGTCGTGCACGCCGTGCCCGCGCCAAGATCCGCGAGCTGGGTGCTGTTCGCCTGACCGTGAACCGCACACCGCGACATATTTACGCACAGATCCTGTCTGCCGCCGGTGACAAGGTACTGGCTTCGGCCTCTACCCTGGACAAAGACCTGCGCTCAGGGAAAACCGGGAACGTCGACGCCGCCGGGGCGGTGGGCACCCTGATCGCCGAGCGCGCCAAAGCGGCCGGCGTTGAGCAGGTGGCCTTTGACCGCAGCGGTTACAAGTACCACGGCCGCGTCAAGGCCCTGGCTGACGCTGCCCGCGAAGCCGGTCTGAAATTCTAAGGGTTGAGTTATGGCTAGAGAGAAAGACAAAAGCAACGACGAAGGCCTGCAGGAAAAGCTGGTCCAGGTCAATCGCGTTGCAAAAACTGTTAAAGGTGGTCGCATCTTCGCCTTTACCGCACTGACTGTGGTGGGCGACGGCAACGGCCGCGTTGGCTTCGGTCGCGGCAAGGCCCGCGAGGTGCCGGTGGCGATCCAGAAGGCGATGGAAGCGGCGCGCCGCAACATGATCCAGGTGGATCTGAACGGCGAGACCATCCAGTATGCCACCAACGGCCGCCACGGCGGTTCCAAGGTGTATATGCAGCCGGCTTCCCAGGGTACCGGTGTAATTGCCGGTGGCGCCATGCGCTCCGTACTGGAAATGGCCGGTGTGCACAACGTACTGGCCAAGTGTTACGGCTCCACCAACCCGGTGAACGTGGTGCGCGCAACCTTCAGTGCCCTGGAAGAGATGTCCAGCCCGGAAGACGTCGCTGCCAAGCGCGGCAAATCCGTCGAGGAGATCCTGGGCTGATCGGCGCCAAGGGCCGCCAAAGGCAAAGTCGAATTCGTTTTGAGTGAAAAGTCATGGCTAAGAAGACCATTAAAGTCACCCAGGTCAAAAGCATTGCCGGTCGTCTGAAGAACCATCAGGCGTGCATTGCCGGTCTGGGACTGCGCCGCATCGGTCACACAGTGGAAGTGGAAGACACTCCCTCCGTGCGCGGCATGATCAATAAAGTCAATTACCTGGTTAAGGTAGAGGGGGAATAACATGCGTTTGAACGACTTGTCTCCCGCAGAAGGCCACAAGCACAGCGCCAAGCGCGTCGGTCGCGGCATCGGCAGCGGCCTGGGCAAGACCGGCGGTCGTGGTCACAAGGGCCAGAAGGCACGCTCCGGCGGCACTGTGCGTCCGGGGTTCGAAGGTGGTCAGATGCCGCTGCAGAAGCGCCTGCCGAAGTACGGTTTCACCTCGCGTGTTTCCCGCGTCACCGCGGAAGTGCGTCTGGCGGAGCTGGCAAAGGTGGACGCCGATGTCATTGATTTGGCAGCGCTGAAGAATGCCGATATCATCGGCAGCCACGTAAAGCGCGCCAAAGTGTTTCTTTCCGGCGAACTGACCAAGGCGGTAACCGTTAAAGGTCTGGCGCTGACCAAAGGAGCCAAAGCGGCTATCGAAGCCGCTGGCGGAAAAATAGAAGAGTAATCGAGGCCCAAATGGCACGACCAGGATCCGGCGTAAACTCCCCAGGTAACAGCAAGGGATTGGGCGAGCTTTGGGCTCGCCTTCGTTTTCTGTTCCTCGCGTTACTGGTGTATCGCGTAGGGACACATATTCCGGTGCCCGGTATCGATCCGGAGAAGCTGGCTAACCTGTTCAACCAGAACCAGGGCACCATCCTGGGGATGTTCAACATGTTTTCCGGCGGCGCCCTGGAACGTATGAGCATTCTGGCGCTGGGTATCATGCCCTACATCTCTGCGTCCATCATCATGCAGCTGATGAGCGCGGTGACACCGTCTCTGGAGGCATTGAAGAAGGAGGGGGACGCCGGTCGGCGCAAGATCAACCAGTACACCCGTTACCTGACGGTGGTGTTGGCACTGATCCAGGGTATCGGCATGACCTTCGGTCTGGCGGGGCAGAACCTCGCCTACTCGGCGGAGCCGGCGTTCGGTTTCTACTTTGTGGCGGTGACGTCCCTGGTGACCGGTGCGGTGTTCATGATGTGGCTGGGTGAGCAGATCACCGAGCGGGGTGTGGGCAACGGCATTTCCATGCTGATATTTGCCGGCATCGTCGCCGGCCTGCCCAGTGCCATCGGCCAAGCTTTCGAGCAGGCGCGGCAGGGCGAGTTACACATTCTGCTGCTGCTGGCCATCGGCTTTGTCGCCGTCGCCGTGGTGTACTTCGTGGTGGTGATGGAGCGCGGCCAGCGCCGGATTACCATCAACCACGCCCGTCGCCAGGCGGGGCGCTACTCGGCGGCACCGGCTGCCCAGTCGAGCCACCTGCCGCTGAAGGTGAATATGGCCGGCGTTATTCCGGTGATCTTCGCCAGCAGTATTCTGCTGTTCCCCGCCACCCTGGCGCAGTGGTTCGGCCAGGGCGGCGAGGGGCTGGGTGCGGAGATACTGCAGAAACTGGCGCTGGCCCTGGGGCCGGGGCAGCCGCTGAACATTATCCTGTTCGCAGGCCTGATCGGTTTCTTCTGCTTCTTCTATACGGCGTTGATGTTCAACCCCAGCGAAGTGGCGGACAACCTGAAACGGTCCGGTGCCTATGTGCCCGGTATCCGCCCGGGTGAGCAGACCGCGCGCTATATCGACAGCGTGCTGACTCGTCTGACCCTGGTGGGCGCCGTGTACATCGCACTGGTTTCCCTGCTGCCGCAGTTTCTGGTGGTGGGATTGAACGTACCCTTCTATCTGGGTGGTACTTCACTGCTGATCGTTGTAGTGGTAGTGATGGACTTTATGGCACAGGTGCAGTCACATCTGCTGTCCCACCAGTACGAAGGAATGATGAAAAAGGCGAACCTGCAGAGCTATGGTCGCCGCTAACGCGGTACACCGGCGAGCAGTTTGATTGAATTGAGGTAAGGTCATGAAAGTACGCGCTTCTGTAAAAAAGATCTGCCGTAACTGCAAAATCGTGCGCCGCAAAGGTGTTCTGCGGGTAATCTGCAGTACCGATCCGCGCCACAAGCAGCGGCAGGGCTAAGCGCGGGACCCGGGACCATCGGGATCCGGGACCCGGGCGGGCCGAAGGCCCGCCATTGTAGGAGCGGCGACCGCCAGAGATGGCGGGGTGCCGCCCAGCGGAAATGCAGATTTTGCAGGATCAAAAATCTGCCCATGGCCGCGATCGGGCTCTGATCGCGGCCATGGGCGGATGGCCGTCCCGCCGCTCCTACAGGAAGAACCAGCCGGCTGCCGCGAGCCCCTCGCGCCAGCCGGCGACACCGCAAGCCCTTCCAGGCGGGTGGTGGATATCGGAAGGCCGACTGGCTGGACGATATCAAAAAGGGGGCGTTGACTGTCGTCCATTACGCTCTCCGCCAGGGTGGAGAGCGTTGGGCTATTGCAATTTAGTGTCTGAAAAGCTATTCTTGCGCGCCTTTTTGGTGGCGCCGCCGGTTTTTTAGTCGCTGTCAGCGCCGAATTCAAAGTAGAGCCACGCTCTTTATTAAAAGTAGTGGCTCCCAATACGTGGAGTATGCCTCTATGGCACGTATTGCTGGTGTCAATGTACCAGACCACAAGCACGCCGTGATCTCCCTGACCCATGTTTTCGGGGTCGGTCGCACCACGGCGAAGTCTATTTTGGCAGCGACCGGTATCGCTGAATCCACCAAGATCCGCGACCTCTCTGAAGAGCAGATCGAATCCATCCGCGGTGAAATTGCCAAGCTCACCGTCGAGGGCGACCTGCGCCGCGAAGTGTCCATGAACATCAAGCGTTTGATGGATCTGGGCTGCTACCGGGGCCTGCGCCACCGCCGCAACCTGCCGGTTCGCGGCCAGCGCACCAAGACCAACGCCCGTACCCGCAAGGGGCCGCGCAAGCCCATTCGTAAATAGGTTTTGGGCAAGTAAAGCGCGCCCGCGGTTTTCACAAGCCCTCTCTTCTTGAGAAGGGGATTTGATACAGGATTTAGGATACAGGTATGGCCAAGCCAAAAACTACTGTTCGCAAAAAGGTCAAAAAGACCGTTGTCGACGGTGTTGCCCACATCCACGCATCGTTTAACAACACGATCGTAACGATCACCGATCGCCAGGGTAACACCCTCAGCTGGGCCACTTCGGGTGGTTCCGGTTTTCGCGGCTCTCGCAAGAGCACGCCGTTTGCAGCCCAGGTTGCCGCCGAGCGCGCAGGTACTGCCGCTCAGGAGTACGGCCTGAAAAACCTCGACGTTGAAGTCAAGGGCCCCGGCCCCGGTCGCGAATCAGCGGTTCGCTCACTGAACAACTGCGGCTTCAAGATCACCAACATCACCGACGTGACGCCCATCCCGCACAATGGATGTCGTCCGCCCAAAAAACGTCGCGTGTAACAGGGGGCTGACAAAATGGCACGTTATATTGGACCAAAATGTAAACTTTCCCGCCGGGAAGGTACCGATCTGCAGCTGAAGAGCGGTGTTCGCCCGCACGACTCCAAGTGTCGCGCAGAGGCCAAGCCCGGTCAGCACGGCGCCGGCCGCGGCCGTCTGTCCGACTACGGCGTACAGCTGCGCGAAAAGCAAAAGGTCCGCCGTATCTACGGCGTACTGGAAAAGCAGTTCCGCAACTACTATAAGGAAGCGGCGCGCCTGAAGGGCGCCACCGGTGAAAACCTGCTGCAACTGCTGGAGAAGCGCCTGGACAACGTGGTGTACCGCATGGGTTTCGGCTCGACCCGTTCCGAAGCGCGCCAGCTGGTTTCCCACAAGGCGATTCTGGTCAACGGCAGCGCTGTGAACATCCCCTCCTACCAGGTTAAGGAAGGCGATATCATCTCCATACGCGAAAAAGCCAAAAAGCAGATGCGTATCCAGCATTCCGTTTCCCTCGCCGCCCAGCGTGGCGACGTCGAGTGGGTAGACGTCAACGCGAGCAAACTGGAGGGCACTTTCAAGCGCGCTCCGGATCGTGTGGACCTGCCGGCAGAGATCAACGAAAACCTTATTGTGGAACTCTATTCCAAGTAAGACCTAGTTCCACTTAAGGCAAAGTAACTGTAAACAGGTATGGCTATGCAGACTGCTGTCAACGAGTTTTTGACACCGCGGCGTATTGACGTCACCGAGTACAACCCGAACCACGCCAAAGTGGTTCTGGAGCCCCTGGAGCGTGGTTTCGGTCACACGCTGGGCAATGCCCTGCGCCGCATCCTGCTGTCTTCCATGCCGGGCTGTGCCGTCACCGAAGTGGAAATCGAGGGTGTCGGGCACGAGTACAGCGCGATTGAGGGTGTGCAGGAGGATGTGATTGAAATCCTGCTCAACCTGAAGGATATCGCCGTTGTGATGCACGGCAAGGACCAGGCGGTACTGAGCCTGAGCAAAAGGGGCCCGGGTGCGGTGACAGCTGGAGATATCCAGGCGGATCACGACATCGAGATTGTGAATCCCGAGCACGTGATCGCCAATATCACCGGCGACGTGGAACTCAACCTGCGTCTGACCGTGGCGCGCGGTCGGGGCTATCAGCCCGCCGACGCCCGCCGCGACGAGGAAGAGGAAACCCGCGCGATCGGCCGCTTGCAGCTGGACGCCTCCTACAGCCCGGTTCGCCGCGTGGCGTACAGCGTGGAGTCCGCGCGTGTGGAGCAGCGCACCGACCTCGACAAGCTGGTACTGGACCTGGAAACCAACGGAACCCTGGACCCGGAAGAGGCGATTCGCCGCGCCGCCACTATTCTGCAGCAGCAGCTGGCAGTGTTCGTGGATCTGGAAGGCGAGAAAGAGGCTCAGCCGGAGTCCAAGGAAGAGGAGGTGGATCCGGTCCTGTTGCGCCCTGTGGACGACCTGGAGCTGACCGTGCGTTCGGCCAACTGTCTGAAAGCGGAGAACATCTATTATATCGGCGACCTGATCCAGCGCACCGAGGTAGAACTGCTCAAGACTCCGAACCTGGGCAAGAAGTCCCTGACCGAAATCAAGGACGTCCTGGCGTCCCGCGGTCTGTCCCTGGGTATGCGCCTGGAGAACTGGCCGCCGACCAGCCTCAAAGGCGACAGCAAGCTGAGCCCTCTGTAAACATTATTAAGTATTGTAGTAGCGGCCTCTGGTCGCGAAAGAATTAACTTCAGCGGTTTTTACCGCGCCAGAACGACTTGCCGTGAAGGCAGTTGAAGTCGTAAGGAATTGAGTCATGCGTCATCGCTATAGTGGCCGTAAATTCAGCCGTACCAGCGCTCACCGCAAGGCCATGTTCAAGAACATGACCGCCTCTCTGGTGGAGCACGAACTGATCAAAACCACACTGCCGAAAGCCAAGGAGCTGCGCCGCGTCGCCGAGCCGCTGATCACCCTGGCCAAGAAGGACAGTGTCGCCAACCGCCGTCTGGCTTTCGCCCGTATCCGCGACAAGGATGCCGTGCGCAAGCTGTTCGACGAGTTGGGCCCGCGCTACGAAGCCCGTCCGGGCGGATATATCCGTATCCTGAAGTGCGGTTTTCGCGCCGGCGACAAGGCCCCGATGGCCTATGTCGAGCTGGTAGATCGGCCCGAGGTCGAAGAAGCTACGGCTGAAGCCGCCGAAGCGTAAGCTCCGGCGTCCTGTACAAGAAAGCCGGTCTGAGACCGGCTTTTTTGTATGAAGCACATCCTAGTGTCCTGTATGGTACTAAATAGTGATACCAGCGGGCCGCTAAGCGGCCAGATGCAAGGCGCACTTGCGCCGGCGTAGCCGGCTACGTCAAGCAAGTGCAACGCCGCAGATGGCTGCTTAGCGGCCCGCCCGAAGGGAGCCCCCCAGATTGCCCACAGCTGCGTTGCAGCTCTTGAAAATGGAATGACCATTCCCTGCGAGCTGCGCCTAACTGTGAGCAATCTGGGGGGCTCTGGTATCACTATTTAGTACCATACAGGACACTCGCGCTTCACCCTCCGGGTCAGCAAAAGCTGACCGGAAGCGCTCCGGGCGCTTTGTGCGCATCTGATATCCGAGGTATTGGAGCCCATGTCTTTCCAGCAACTGCTCAACAATCTCAACCCACAGATAGTCGGCAGCCTGAAACGCGCCATCGAGCTGGGAAAATGGCCCAACGGCGCCGCTATCACCGACGAGCAGCGCCGGCTTTGTGCCGAGGCGGTGGCCAGTTGGGAAAAGCGCAACCTGCCGGAGGAAGCCCGTGTGGGCTACGTGCCGCCGAAGAATACCCCCTGTGCCGATAAAACGGTGGACGAGCAGAAGCTGAACTGGGTGTAGGATTTTTCGGGACCCGGGACCCGGGACTCGGGATTCCGCCGTGTAGGAGCGGCCGGACCGCTCCTACACGTATCCGCAGATACCAACTGCGCTTTGTACATTTCCTCGCAATGGCTACACTGTTCCCGTTACCGCCAATAACGGGAGCAGCAACAATGAATAATAAGATCCGACTGTCTGTTGTTATCGCCCTGGCCCTGGGCGCAGGCGTTGCAGTCTGGCGATTTTTCCCCTCCCCCGCGCAGAACAGCGCCGATAACCCCGCTAACGAAGCCCCCGCCGGGGAGAGTCTTGACCCCGCCGGACTGAGCCGGGAAGAACTGGGCAGCCTGCTCTCCGATCCGCGGGTACAGCGCTATTTCCAGCGGGAAAAAGACAAACGGTCGCTACAGGACTACTTCAACAACAGCGGCGAACTCAGCGCGGAAGAGAGTTGGCAGCTGATCGAATCCATCGAGTCCGAGGGCCGCATAATGGGTTACGAGGCGATGGCGCTCAAACTGGCCTGGTTGGAGCGCAACAGCGCCAGCAAGGGGGAGTTCGATCGAGCCGCTGGTGAGCTGGTGGAAAGTTACCGGCGGAAATCGCAACAAAGTGCCGAGGAATACGATCCTTACGAGGACGTGCCGGGGTTTGCCGAATACAAGGAAACGGAAGCGCAGATAGTGCGCGAGGTGCAGCAGATGACCACTTTTCCCGATGGTATTAGCAAACAGGAATACCTGCGCAGGCGGCTGCAGGAAGCCCGGGAAAAAGCGTACCAATGAAAGTGATCAATAATCATTGATCAATGCGGAGCGACTGCGCAATGCCGCTGCTCCGCACCGTTCATTGTTAATTGATCACTGGATCAGAGCAGCCCTCCCACCAGGTCGTAAAACCAATTGTGGTTGTTTTCATAGTCGGAGACCTGATCCGTCTCGTAGGCGCGCATCATGCTGCCGCCCTGGTAGTTCACGATATTGTTAAGGAAGTCCCGCAATACCAGCCCGTGCTCGGCGATTTCGCCGTACTCCAGGTCGAGGATCGTGGTGCAGTGGCTCTCGTTGAAATCCCGGTACATGGGGAAATAGTAGCCCCAGTTGCCGGTCTGCTCGAGCAGCGGGATCAGGTTGTTATGAGTGTCTTGCTGCCACTTCTCGCGCAGCTTGTTCAGGCGCGATTCCGGGTCTGGATCGTTACCAATATCGTCGTGGAAACGCTCGTAGGAATAGGCCGAGAAATTGCCGTCGGCGAGGAAGTGGGTGATGCCCAGGCGATCGTCGGGGAACTTGTTGGAGAGGCCTGTGTAGAGCGAGGCCAGTTCGTTACTGTCAAATCCCGGGGTGATATTGGCGAGCATATTGACCGGATTGACGTCACTGGGGTCGCCGCCGGCAGTGAAAGTGGTCCATGAGCTCAGTACTTTCTTGTGCAACGGCAGAGACGGATAGCTATTGCTGTCGTTACTGTTTAGCGGCGCCCGGTAGACTGGGCCCGAATCGTCGATCAGGTAGCCATAATCCACATTCATATCCGCGCGCAGCTTGGAATAGTTCAGCAGCGCACCGATACTGCCGGCACTGCAGCCCGCCGTCACCAACTGTTTCGGTTTCTGCAGGTTGTTCTTCACCCAGGAAGTCACCGCCTGCACATTGCGCACGCCGTTGTGGTGCCACACCAAATCCGGATTCTCACCGGTGGGGTCCTGGTAGATTTCAGTCTTGTCCCCTACGTAGATATCGCCGGTGCAGTAGGGCACATACACCAGGTTCCACTCGCCGGTTTTGAACCGGTTGTAGGGGTGATGGGTATAGATCAGCGGGGATATCGCTGCGGTGGCCAGGTTGGCGGCGTTCTGGAAGTCCAGCAGGTTGATATTCTGTACATAGTTGTCGGGAATACCGTTGGGGTTGCGCGCGCCGCGAATGCCCGTCGCGCCGGAGCAGCTTTCGTAATCCCAGCAGGCACCGCCGCCTTCAAAGTAGAAGATGGTGTTGCTGGTATCCGGTACCCGGTAGATGAAAAACTTGTAGGGCGAGCCGTTGCCGCACATGGCTCCGGTGCTGGCCGGCACATCCACTTTCTGCCAGTTGTCGAAATCGCCCGGGTCGAAGTCGTCGTTGAAATTCGGGTCGTGTAGGGCCAGCGGATACATGCCCTGGGCCTGCTCCGGAGTCACCGGCGCGTTGGCGTCGGGCGGGTCGAACAGGTTGCCGATGGTATCCCAGAAACCGTAGTCGCCCGGTTCCGCGTGAGCGTGAATACTAAAAACAAACAGACCGGCCGCAAAGGCGGGGGCCAGGTTACGGAGAGTTTTTATCATTATTAAATCCCCTGGGTTGATCAGAATTTTCTCTCTGGACCCCCACCCAAGTTGCACTGCGGGCCAAACGCCAAGGGACAGCGAAACAGTACATCTACCCTTATTGACCGCGATAACCCGGACACAGGTCCAAATCGCCTATTGGTAAAACGGTTTGAGAGTAGTGAATAAATCTGATGTGGTCGAGGGAATTGGGTACTAAAACTGTACAGTCACTATAGACGCACTAGTCGAGGGCAATATGGATGAAAATTGCGCCATTAATTCAGCTGGGACAAGTCCGGCTGGATGCGGCACTTACAACCAGCCAAAGGCAGGTAGCAGACTCCGCCCATCAAGCAACAGGGTTGCCAGAAGTGCCAGCAGGCCGGGTGTATTTTGTGTTGGGGGAATTTTTATAGCGGCCCCAGCCGGGGTGAATGCATTTCCCACAACAAAAAGGCAGCGGCCACTATGATGGCGGGGCCGATATTCAGATACCTGCTCTTTTCATTATGGTTATGGTTGGAGCGAGGTGTTATGAATCGCTTCCCGGTCAGCCCGCCAGCATTGGTTTCAGGAAGTGACCGGTATGCGAGCCTTTTATCTCGGCCACCTCCTCCGGGGTGCCGGTGGCGATAATCTGTCCGCCGCCGGAGCCGCCCTCCGGCCCCAGGTCGACGATCCAGTCCGCGGTCTTGATCACGTCCAGGTTGTGCTCGATAACCACGATGGTGTTGCCGTGGTCCCGCAGGCGGTGCAGTACGTCCAGCAGCAGCTGGATATCGGCGAAGTGCAGGCCGGTGGTGGGTTCGTCGAGGATATACAGGGTCTGGCCGGTATCCCGCTTGGACAGTTCGCGGGAGAGCTTCACCCGCTGTGCCTCGCCGCCGGAAAGTGTCGTCGCCGCTTGGCCCAATTTGATATAGGACAGGCCAACATCCATCAGCGTCTGCAGTTTCTTGGCGATGGCGGGCACCGGGTCGAAAAATTCCCGCGCGTCCTCCACGGTCATCTCCAGGACCTCGTGGATATTCTTGCCTTTGTAGTGCACCTCGAGAGTCTCGCGGTTGTAGCGCTTGCCCTTGCAGGTGTCGCAGGGCACATAGATGTCCGGCAGGAAGTGCATTTCCACCTTGATCACGCCGTCGCCCTGGCAGGCTTCGCAGCGGCCGCCCTTGACGTTGAAACTGAAACGCCCCGGCTTGTAGCCGCGGGATCTGGCCTCCTGGGTACCGGCAAACAGTTCGCGAATGGGGGTAAAGATGCCGGTGTAGGTGGCGGGGTTCGAGCGCGGGGTGCGGCCGATCGGGCTCTGGTCGATATCCACGCACTTGTCGAAATGCTCCATCCCATACACTGCTTTATAGGGCGAGGCTTTCAGAGTGGTGGCCTTGTTCAGGGCGGTGGCCGCCAGCGGGTAGAGAGTGGTGTTGATCAGAGTGGACTTGCCGGAGCCGGAGACGCCGGTCACGCAGGTGAACAGCCCCACGGGAATTTCCAGGTCGACATTCTGCAGGTTGTTGCCGGTGGCGCCCTCGATGCGCAGCATATAGTCCGGGTCCGACACGTAGCGCTCTTCGGGTACGGCGATTTTCTTTTTGCCGGAGAGGTACTGCCCGGTCAGTGAGCGCTTGCACTGGGCAATCTGCTCGTGGGTGCCGGCTACCACTACCTCGCCGCCGTGTACGCCGGCCCCGGGACCGATATCCACGATAAAGTCGGCGCTGCGAATGGCGTCCTCGTCGTGTTCGACCACGATCACAGTGTTGCCGATATCGCGCAGGTGGGTGAGGGTATTGAGCAGTCGCTCGTTGTCGCGCTGGTGCAGGCCGATGGAGGGTTCGTCGAGAATATACATCACGCCCACCAGCCCGGCGCCGATCTGGCTGGCCAGGCGGATGCGCTGAGCCTCGCCGCCGGAAAGGGTTTCCGCGCTGCGGTTCAGGGTTAAATAATTCAGGCCCACGTCCACCAGGAAGCGGAAGCGGTCGCGCAGCTCCTTGAGGATCTTATCGGCGATCTCCTTCTGTGCGCCGCGGAATTTGAGCCGGTTGGCGAAGTAGTCGAAGGCGTCGCCCACCGGCAGTTCGGTGATCTGTGCCAGGGTTCGGTTGTCCACGAACACGTGGCGCGCCTCGCGGCGCAGGCGGGTGCCGTTGCACTCCGGACACTTCTGGGTGCTCAGGTATTTGGCCAGTTCCTCGCGCACCGACTGGGATTCGGTATCCCGGTAGCGTCGCTGGAAGTTGGGAATAATGCCCTCGAAGGTGTGGCGGCGGATGGTGACGTCGCCGCGGTCGTTCACGTAGCTGAAATCGATCGGGGTGTCGCTGCTGCCGTACAGGATGACTTCGCGGTGCGCTTTGCGCAGTTTCCCCCACGGCTTGTCCAGGTCGAAGCCGTAGTGCCCGGCCAGGGAGTCGAGCATATGGTAGTAGTAGATATTGCGCCTGTCCCAGCCGCGAATGGCGCCTTCGGAAATACTGCTCTCCGGGTCGAGGATGACTTTCTCCTCGTCGAAAAACTGCTTTACCCCCAGGCCGTCGCAGCTGGGGCAGGCACCGGCCGGGTTGTTGAAGGAGAAGAGCCGCGGCTCCAGCTCGTTTAGTGAGTAGTCGCACACCGGGCAGGCGTGGCGGGCGGAGAAGAGGTGATCGCCCTGCTTGCCTTCCATAAAACTGATGGAGGCGATGCCGTCGGTCAGGGCCAGCGCCGTCTCGAAGGATTCCGACAGGCGCAGCTGCAGATCCTCGCGCACCTTGAAACGGTCCACCACCACCTCGATGGTGTGCTTTTTGCGCTTGTCGAGTTTGGGCGCGTCGTCCAGGTCGCAGACCAGGCCGTCGATGCGCGCGCGCACGAAGCCGTCGCGCCGGAGCTGCTCGAATACGTGCAGGTGTTCACCCTTGCGGTCGCGCACCACCGGCGCGAGCAGCATCAGCTTGGTGCCTTCCGGCAGCGCCAGTACCTGGTCCACCATCTGGCTGACCGTCTGCGCCTGCAGCGCTCCGCCGTGTTCCGGGCAGCGGGGTTCGCCTACGCGGGCGAACAGCAGGCGCAGGTAGTCGTAGATCTCGGTGATGGTGCCCACGGTGGAGCGGGGGTTGTGGGAGGTGGACTTCTGCTCGATGGAGATGGCCGGGGAAAGGCCCTCCACCGTGTCCACGTCCGGCTTTTCCATCATCGACAGGAACTGGCGCGCATAGGTGGACAGGGATTCCACATAGCGGCGCTGGCCCTCCGCGTAGAGGGTGTCGAACGCGAGCGAGGACTTCCCGGAGCCGGACAGGCCGGTGATCACGATCAGCTTGTCGCGGGGAATATCCAGGTCGATATTCTTCAGGTTGTGGGTGCGCGCACCCCGTACGTAAATCGTGTCCACGCTCTACCTATTACTTTGGCCGGAAAAACAGGCAAGTATAATCCGGCAGTCAACTGTGCCAAAATTCCCCACCGGAAATTTCCAGCCATTAATCGATTTCACATGATCCCCGTTATTCTCTGCGGCGGCACCGGCTCGCGCCTGTGGCCGCTATCCCGCGAAGCCTACCCGAAACAGTTTCTGTCTATCGCCGGCAGCCGGACCATGTTGCAGGACACCGCGCTGCGCCTCGACGGCCTGGAAGGGTTACAGGCGCCGATCCTGGTGTGCCATGAAGAGCACCGCTTCGCCGCCGCCGAACAGCTGCAGGAGATCGACCGCCCGCCCCGGTCGATTCTGCTGGAACCCTGCGCCCGGAACACTGCGCCGGCCATTGCGCTGGCGGCACTGGACGCGCTCGCCGGCGGGGAGGACCCGCTGCTGCTGGTGCTGCCGGCGGATCACGTGGTGGCGGGTGCGGCGGCTTTCCGGCGCGCAGCGAAAGCCGCCGGCGAGCTGGCGCAGAGAGGCCATCTGGTGACCTTCGGCATAGTGCCCGACTGTGCGGAGACCGGCTACGGCTATATCCGCCGCGGTGAGGATCTGGGCGGCGGTGCCTGGAAAGTGGCGGAGTTTGTCGAAAAACCGGATGCCGGGACCGCCGGTCGCTACCTGGCCAGCGGCGACTACTCCTGGAACAGTGGTATCTTCCTGTTCCGCGCCTCCCGCTATATCGAGGAACTGGGCCGCTACCGCGCCGACATACTGGCGGCCTGCCGCACCGCCTTCGGGGAGGCGTCGCGGGACCTGGATTTCACCCGCATCGACGCCGGGGCCTTTTCCGCCTGTCCCTCCGAATCGGTGGACTACGCGGTGATGGAAAAGACCGAATCCGCCGCGGTATTGCCCCTGGACGCCGGCTGGAGCGATGTGGGCTCCTGGGATGCGCTCTGGGAGCTGGCCGAGCGGGACGGCGACAACAACCTGCTGCACGGCGATGTGCTGGC
Source organism: Microbulbifer sp. (assembly GCF_051659245.1). Taxonomy (NCBI): domain Bacteria; kingdom Pseudomonadati; phylum Pseudomonadota; class Gammaproteobacteria; order Cellvibrionales; family Microbulbiferaceae; genus Microbulbifer; species Microbulbifer sp. The sequence continues at coordinate 3,585 of NZ_JBOFOC010000081.1, read as the reverse complement.
GGAGTCCTCCGAGGGCTGCCTGGTGCGCGCCGACAGCCGGCTGGTGGGCCTGCTCGGCGTGCGCAACTTGGTAGTGGTGGATACCGACGATGCGGTGTTGATCGCGGATAAAAACTGCGTGCAGGACGTGAAAAAACTGGTGGAGCGGCTGAAAGGCTCGGAGCGCAGCGAGGCACTGCGCCACCGCAAGGTCTACCGACCCTGGGGCTACTACGATTCCATCGACGCCGGACCGCGCTTCCAGGTCAAACGCATCCTGGTCAAGCCGGGACAGCAGCTGTCGCTGCAGATGCACCACCACCGCGCCGAGCACTGGGTGGTGGTGCGCGGCACCGCCAAAGTGACCCGGGGCGAAGAGGAGCTGCTGCTCACTGAAAACCAGTCCACCTTCATTCCCCTGGGGGTGGTGCACCGGTTGGAAAATCCCGGCACCATCCCCCTGGAGCTGATCGAGGTGCAGTCGGGCAGCTACCTGGGCGAGGACGATATCGTCCGCTTCGATGACAGCTACGGGCGCAGGTAGGGCGAATACAAGGTTCGCCTACAGTCTCCCGGCCCACCACTGTTACAATGCGCGCCCATTGAAGTAGCGCCCCGGATTGCCGATGAATTCCACCGAACGCCGCGCCCTCGCCGGCCTGGCCTCCCTGTACGTTTTCCGCATGCTCGGCCTGTTTATGGTGCTGCCGGTGCTGTCGGTGTACGGGGCGGACTACCGCGGCAGCACGCCGGCACTGCTGGGGCTGGCGCTCGGGGCCTACGGCTTGAGCCAGGCGCTGTTGCAGATACCGCTGGGGATGCTGTCCGACCACTGGGGGCGGAAGCCGGTGATATACACAGGGCTCGCCGTGTTCGCCCTGGGCAGCCTGCTCGCGGCACAGACGGATTCGGTCTACGGGCTGATCGCCGGGCGCATGCTGCAGGGAGCCGGCGCCATCGCCGCCGCCACCATGGCACTGGTGGCGGACCTGACCCGCGACGAGAGCCGGGGTGTGGCCATGGCGGTGATCGGCGCCGCCATCGGTCTGGCGTTTATGCTGGCGGCGGTTCTGGGGCCCGTACTGGCGGGGTTCGGCGGCCTGTCGGCGGTGTTCTGGCTCACGGCGGTCCTGGCCCTGCTGGGTATTCTGCTGCTGTGGCGCCTGGTGCCGACTCCGCGGAGCCCGAGGCGGCCGGCGGTATACCGCGGTGGTTTCCGCCGGGTGCTGGGCTGTGCGGAGGTGCGGCGCCTGGCCGCCGGCGCCTTCTTCCTGCACCTGCTGTTGACTGCGCTGTTCGTGCCCCTGCCGTTGGTGCTGGTGGACACGCTGCGGTTGCCCGGCAGCGAGCACTGGAAAATCTACGGCCCGGTGATGCTGGGGGCTTTTGTGGTGATGCTGCCGCTGATGCGCGCAGCCGAGCGCAGCGGCCGGGCGCGAGTGGCGATGATGTGCGCGCAGTTGGCGCTGGCCGCCGGCAGCGTCGCACTCTGGGCCGTTTCGGGGCTGTCTCTGGTATTTCTGCTGGCGGTATTCTTTGTCGCCTTCAACCTGCTGGAGGCCCTGATGCCGGCGCAGCTCACCCGGGTGGCGCCGGCGGAGGCCCGCGGCGCCGCGACCGGGTTATACGCCACGGTGCAATTTCTCGGCGCCTTTTCCGGCGGCAGCCTGGGTGGCTGGCTGTATGGTCTCGGCGGTGCCGGGGCGGTAGCGCAACTGGGGATTGCGGTAGTACTGATGTGGGCCGCACTCTGGTGGCGGTTGGACGCCCGTGCGCCGAAAGCCGCCTGACAGGGCGGCTGCGCCTGTTGTATGCTGCTGGATAAAAATACACTGGTTGCCGCAGCGGCGACCGGCGAAATGTTCGACAATTGTAAATTCCCGGAGAAGATCCGGGGCTTATAGAGAGGAGAGGGCCATGGCCAGGGGTATCAACAAAGTCATTCTGATCGGCAATCTGGGCGCAGACCCGGAAACCCGCTACATGCCCAGCGGCGGCGCAGTGACCAACGTGAATCTGGCGACTTCCGAGACCTGGAAGGACAAGCAGACCGGCCAGCAGCAGGAGCGCACCGAGTGGCACCGGGTGGTGTTCTTCAACCGCCTGGCGGAGATCGCCGGCGAATACCTGCGCAAGGGCAGTAAAGTGTATATCGAGGGCTCGCTGCGTACCCGCAAGTGGCAGGACAAGAACACCGGCCAGGACCGCTACACCACGGAAATTGTCGCCAGCGAAATGCAGATGCTGGACAGCCGCGGGGGCCAGGATGGCTATTCCCAGGGCGGCGGATACGATCAGGGCTACCAGCCGCAGGGCGGCGGCCAGTCCGACCCCTACGGTCCGGGCAACCAGGGCCGCTCCGCACCTTCCTCCATGGCGCCGTCCCAGCCATCAAGCCAGCAGCCGCCGAGCCAACAGGCACCGAGCCAACAGCCGCCGGCGAGCGGCGGTTTCGACAACAGTTTCGACGACGACATTCCCTTCTGAGAATCCACACGCCGTGCCAGACACCGGCTATACACCGGAATCGGTCGCCGTTATCGGCGCCGGCAACGATATCGACAGCGCGCTGCAGAAACGCCTGCAGCGCGCCGGCTTTCGTGTGCAACTGCTGACTCCGGACCAACTGGACCAGTTGCGCCCCGGCGCGTTGGTGATCAACGCCTCCTGCTGCGCCGGGGGCAAGGGCATGTCCGCCGCCCTGCGGACATGCCGCGCGCTGGCGCAAAGTTCCCGCAGCCCGCTTTTGCACCTTTCCTCCTACCAGGTTTTTGCCGGCGGGGCGCGCAAGCGCTACGACGAGGAGGACGAGCCGGCGCCGGCCACCGATGCCGGGCGCCAGTGGCTGGAGTGCGAACATGCCCTGGAGGGGCGCGGCAATGTGAGCGTACTGCGTTTCGGTTGGATGCTGGACCGCAGCGAAGACGCGTTACTCGGGCGGGTGCTGCGCGGCCTGACGGCGCACCAGCCGATCGCCCTGGATGACCGCAGCCGCGGCAGCCCGGTGACCGTGGCGGATATGGCCCGGGTTGCGGTGGCGGTGGCCCAGCAACTGGCCAGCGGCGCCCCGATCTCCGGTGTCTACCACTACGGCGCCGCCGACAGCTGCACCGCACTGGAATTTGCCCATGAAGTGGTGGAGCGCGCGCAATCCTTCTACGACGAGGACCTCTCGCCGCAGCTGAGCGCGCTGCCCGCCGCGGAGGATCGCAGCGCCGTGCTGGCCTGCAACAAATTGCGGGACGTTTTCGGTATCCAGCAACGCAGCTGGCGCCAGGGGCTCACCCGGCAGGTGGAACTGTGGCTGGAGAAGCTGGAGGCCGAGGCATAAGGGGGAGCCTTGTTTTTTCCTTTGCCTGGACGAAAGTTAATTCCGTGGCGGCCCTTCGGCCCCTCTCGCAGACAAAACGGCTTTGGACGCCGAAGGCGCCCGAAGGGCGAGCGGTTCGGCGCTCCGAGCCATGGATGGCCCGAGTCACTGTCCCGCAAAAAACCACTGGTATCAGGACCTTCGCATCGAGGGTTTTGGCTTCACCGGCCCATGTAGGAGCGGCCCATGGCCGCGATCAGAGCTTCGGGTTGCCCCGGCCATCGATCGCGGCCATG
>NZ_JBOFOC010000080.1:0-23196 GCF_051659245.1 Microbulbifer sp. | reverse complement strand
CCCCCTCTTCACCTGGTAGAGAGGGCCCACAGCTGCGTTGCCGCTCTTGAAAAGGGCGAGCCATTCCCTGCGAGCGGCGCCTTCCTGTGAACATTTTGGGGGGCTCTGATAACCGCATTTAGTACCTTACACCACACTAGGTGTACAAGGAAATTCTACCCGGAGGCGACCATGTTAACCGCAGGAACTATGAAAAAGGTACAATTTTACGCCGCCCTGGCCCTGTTGCTGGGGGGCCTGCAAGCCGAGGCCACGGAGTTTGCGGCCCCCCTGGAGGAGGTGCAGCAACAGCTTTCCGAAAAGATCGACGAAGCCTTTTCGCGCAAGCTGGAAGAGTGCCGGGAGAAAGAGCGGGAAAAGCGCAGCTATCCCCGTTTCCCGGTGCGGCTGGCCGACGAGTCCTCGGGGGGCAACCCGGTCCGGTTTTCCGGAGCGCAGTTGACCGCACCGTAGTTTGAAACAGAAGCACTATCGAGAGCACGAAAAAATGAGAGCGAGAAACCTTCACCCACAGCGGGCCGGCGCCCGCTGGCTGATGGCCCTGCTGGCGGCGATGAGCCTCTCCGCCAGCTGGGCCCAAGAGACCCCGGCACAGGACGCAACCATGCCGGAACCACCGCGGCCGCCGGCGGCAGAGAAATCGCCGGAGGCCCCGGAGGAGAAGGAGGTGCGCATACTGCGCGAGGATGACGGCACCCTGGTGATCAAGACCCGGGACGGGCAGGGCAAGCGCACCGACGTCCAACTGGACCTGGGCGAGGAGTTCGGCGGCGAACTGACCCGGCGCATCTACAAGAAACTGGAGGAAAAGGGGATCCTCGACGAGAAGGGCCTGGTTGTGGAAGAGGCCATGGACGGTGTGCCGAAGAATATCAGTATCGGTATCTCTGGCGATTTCGATCAGCCTCGCGGCCATCGTGACGATTTCCCCTTTGATGGAGACATAGCCGTGTTGATTCCTATCATCGCGATCCTGGCGGTGTTCGGTACGCCGATACTGATCGTGTGGTTGGTGGCCCGCAACAGCTACCGCAAGAAGCAGCTGCTGATGGACCACATCAACCGCATGGTGGCCGAGGGCCGCGATATTCCGCCGGAGCTACTGGATGCCATGGAAGGCGAGTCCCCCCGCAATATGAAGGACCGCGGATTCACGCTGATCGCCGTCGGCCTGGCGATATTCATCTGGCTGAGCATATCCTCTGGCGTGGAGGTCGGCAGTCTCGGCCTGATACCGCTGTTTATCGGTATCGCCCGCTTTGTCAACTGGAAACTGGATAACAAGCAGGCGTAAGGACAGCGGTATATGGACCTCAATGACGAGGATTTGATCCGGCGCGTCGTCGAAGACGGGGACCAGAGGGCCTACGCCCATCTGGTGCGCCGCTATCAGTCACAGCTGCGCTTCTCGCTCCGCCAGCTGTGCGATGGCGACCAGGCCCTGGCCGACGATATGGCCCAGGAGGCTTTTATCAAAGCCTACAAGGCCCTGCCGGCATTCCGTGGGGATGCGCGTTTCAGCACCTGGCTGTACCGTATCGCCTACAATCTCGTCATGAGCTACCGGCGCAAGAAGTCCCCGGAGGTGGATCAGGAGGCGGTGGATCGCGCACAGCAGGAGGAGAGCGTCGAGGAGGCCCAGCAGCTGGGCATGGCGCGGGATCTCAACTCGGCCATGGAGGAACTCAGCGAGGCCCAGCGCCAGGCCGTGCACCTGTGTATGCAGCGCGGCTTTTCCCACGAGGAGGCGGCCAGTATTATGAAGTTGCCGCTGGGCACGGTAAAATCCCACGTCAATCGCGCGCGGGCCAAATTGCAGACTCTGCTGCAGGCATGGCGCGAGGAGGTAGTCAGTGGATAATGGTTTGAACAATCGCGACAGAACAGACGGCTGGAGCAGCGCGGGCGGCGAGCCGGATTTCGATACTTGGCTGGGCCAACAGCTGCAGTTCAGCGAGCCCTATGTGGACGACGACGGCTTCTGCGAGCGCGTGATGGCACGCCTGCCGGCGCCTTCCAGGCGCTCCGAGCGCCACGCCACCCGCGTACAGTATGCCGCGGTGGTGGCCGCTTCTACGATCGTCGCCTGGCAGTTCCCCTTCGACCAGGTGCTCACCCAGGCCGCGCAGCAGTCCATCAGCCTCTACGGCCTTGTCGGGGTAGGCATACTCACCTCCCTGGCGGCCATGGCCGGCGGCATTTTCGCCGCGCGGCGCTAAGAGCCTGTTTGCGATCTATGGTGATGCACATCCAGCGCGGGGTCGGGAGGGGCGCCTCTTTCCGGGACACGGGCTGGGCGCCCCCCTTAAATACATCCCTGTACGCTCGTAATCGGCGTCCCTGCCTCATACGGTCCCGGAAAGAGGCACCCCTCCCGCCCTGGAAAGTTCTTAGCGAGATCCTAAACAGGCTCTAAGCGCCCCGGGCGAACCCAGTGTTCGCCCTTGTTCCATCTGTCCCACCCGGGTGTCCGCCTCCCTACATCCGCTGGTTCAGCCTTATCTCCCCTTCCTTGCGCACAGTGATCGACGGCACTATCGACCGGCGCAACCCCAGTTTGGCCACCAGCTCATAGGGTACCGACTCCCGCCGGGTGCCGATCAGCTCCGCCGCGGCGAAGATGGAGCCCACCAGGCTTGCCGTCGCATCCACCACGATATTGTCCTGCCCGTAGGGGGCGATGGGCGGCAGTTCCCTGGAGGTGCCGGTAATCACTTTGTGCCCCGCCAGGCTCAGGGTGTAGTAGAGCCCGGAGAGCGCCAGCTCGGAGTCGTTGGGATTGAACACCCGCAGGTGGATACGAAAGCGCAGGTCGTTGCCCGGACCCGCCGGCAGCGGCTCCACCGCGGTAACCTCGACCTCGGGCTTCTGGTAGTTGGGGGAGAGTACGGCGCAGCCGCCGAGCAGCAGAGCCAGCAGCGAAAGCAGGAGAGGGCGGTATAGTTGTGTCACGGATAGTCCCTGGGTTTTTGATATCGGTTATATCGAAGCATGAAGAAACTTCTCTCTCTATCGACCGCGTTGGCACTGGTATTGTTCACCGGCTGGAAGTGGCTGTTGCTGCCGGGCATCGAGCAGGGGCGGAACAAGCGCACCGGCCCCAAGTATCCTCCCCTGTCGGAAGAGGCGGCCGTGCTGCATCGCTCCCTGGTGGTCGGCGACCTGCACGCCGACAGCTTCCTCTGGGCCCGAAACCTGGAGAATGAGGCGGACTACGGCCATCTGGACCTTCCCCGGGCGCGCCGGGGCAACCTGGCAATTCAGGTGTTTACCGCGGTGACCAAATCCCCCCGGGGGCAGAACTACGGGGAGAATTCCTCTGCAACCGCGGACAACATCACCCTGTTGGCGGTCGTCCAGGGCTGGCCGCCACGCACCTGGAACAGCCTGCTGCAGCGGGCCCTCCACCACGCGGAGCGGGTGACCAAACTGGAACGCAGGTCCCCTGATCAACTGGCCGTAGTGCGCGACGCCGCCGATTTACGCCGAGTGCTGGCGGCCCGTGCAAAGGGCGGCGAACAACTGGCGGCCATTCTCGGTATCGAAGGTGCCCATCCGCTGGAAGGGGAACTGGAGAACATCGGTGTGCTCTACGACGCCGGCTACCGGGTGATGGGCCTGCAGCATTTTTTCGACAACGAGTTGGGCGGCTCGCTGCACGGTCGGAGCGGTGCCGGCCTCACGGAGTTCGGCCGCGCGGCGGTGCGGGAAATGACCGCGCGCTCCATCGTGATCGACGTGGCCCACTCCTCGGAGCAGGTGGTGCACGACGTGCTGGACCTGGTGGACCGACCGCTGATTCTCTCCCACACCGGCCTCAAGGGCACCTGCGACACGTCGCGGAATATCAGTGACGAACTGATGCAGCGGATCGCCGCCGGTGGTGGCCTGATCGGTATCGGCTACTGGGATGCCGCCGTCTGTGATACCAGCCCGCGGGGTATCGTCAAGACTCTGCGCTACGCCATCGACCTGCTGGGACTGGAGCATGTGGCCCTGGGCTCAGACTTCGACGGCAGCGTGACCACGACCTTCGATGTGAGCGAGCTGGGCCTGCTGACGGAAGAGATGCTCCGGCAGGGATTCAGCGAAACGGAAATCCGCAAGGTAATGGGGGATAATGTGCGGGATTTTTTTCTCGCACAGCTGCCTCCGGCCTGACGTGATATAGCCTCGACTCGACATGCTCGTCTCGATAATCCGCCAAATTTCTCCTGTAGAAAGAAGTAATCCAGCCCTATTTCCACAAAAGTAATTGCGCAAATAATCCCCGGCGCATTTTTGCCCTACCTGAAACTTTACCCGCCAGACCCGCTTTAATTTCTCAACTATAGTGGGATGAACCGGCGCCCCGCGCTGCTGACACTCATCCCTCGACCTATCGAGGAAGGCCAGCGATAGCCGATTCAGACGGCACACCTTATGGTCGCAAAATCCAACGCAAAATCCGCAGATGTAGCGGGAGCGTTTTTCTCATCGGACAAATTGCACGAACCCGAATATAAAAACCGATAAAAAACCGCTTTCTCGATTTTTATCGGTGAATACCGGAGCGATTATTGGACAGCTACACGCCACAGCAAAAAAAACCGCCACAGGCTGCAAGTCTCGAGACGCGTATCGCCGAGTCCATCCGCGTGCGCGGCCTGGTGCAGGGCGTGGGTTTTCGCCCGCAGGTGTGGCGCCTGGCGGGGAAATACGGCCTGTCCGGCAGCGTGGGGAACGACGCCGAGGGAGTGTGGATTCACGTCAGCGGCGTCGCGGGACAGATCGATCGCCTCGTCGAGGCGCTGCGCAGCGCGCCGCCGCCCCTCGCGCGCATCGACAGTGTCGAGCGCCTGCCCCGTGCCCCAGTGGAGCCGGCGGAGAGCGGTTTTCATATCGCCGCCAGCCTGCCCGGGGAAATGCATACTCAGGTCGCCGCCGACGCCGCCACCTGCGCGGATTGCCTCGGGGAATTGTTTGCCCCCGCCGGACGGCGTCGCGGTTTCGCCTTTACCAATTGCACCCACTGTGGCCCTCGATTCAGTATCGTCCGCCGCGTGCCCTACGACCGTCTCAATACCAGCATGGCGGCGTTTGAACAGTGCCCCGCCTGTCTGGAGGAATACCGCAATCCCGCCGATCGCCGCTTCCACGCCCAACCGAACTGCTGTCCGGACTGCGGGCCGCATCTGTGGGTGGAGCGGGCGGAGGGACAGGGCCATGACCAGGACCCCGAAGCGGACCCGGTGGCGCAGGCACAAGCGTTATTGCGCGCGGGAGAAATCCTGCTGGTCAAGGGCGTCGGTGGCTTTCACCTGGCCTGCAATGCCACCGATCCCGACGCGGTTGCGCGGCTGCGGGCGCGCAAACAGCGGCCCCACAAGCCCTTTGCGCTGCTGGCGCGGGACCTGGAAATGATCCGGCGCTATTGCAGCCTGGGCGATATCGGGTGCGAACTGCTACAGCACCGCGCCGCGCCGATCCTGCTGCTTCCGCAAACCGGCGCGGCCGCGCTGGCTCCCGGGGTTGCGCCGGGACAGCGCTGCTATGGATTTATGCTGCCCCCCGCGCCGCTGCACCACCTGCTGATGGCGGGGCTGGATTTTCCGCTGGTGTGTACCAGTGGCAACCGCAGCGGCGAACCCCAATGCATCGCCAACGATGACGCGCGGTCTTTGCTGGGCGCGGTAGCGGACGCGGTGCTGCTGCACGATCGCGACATCGTCAACCGCCTGGACGATTCCGTGGTGCGCGAAATCGACGGGCATCCCGCCATACTGCGCCGCGCGCGCGGCTATGTGCCGGAACCGCTGGTGCTGCCGGAAACGTTCGCCGCCGCGCCACCGCTGCTGGCTCTGGGGGGCGAACTGAAAAACACTTTCTGCCTGCTCAAGGACGGCCAGGCTATTCTCTCCCAGCATATCGGTGACCTGCACAACCCTGCCGCCGGCGATGTCTTCGAACAGTCCCTGCAACTCTATCACGAGCTGTTTGATCATGCGCCGCGTGCGATTGCGGTGGACGCGCATCCGGAGTACCGCTCGGGCAAATTCGGCCGCCTGCTGGCAGCGCGGGAGTCGCTGCACTTGGAAGTGGTGCAGCACCACCACGCCCATATTGCCGCCTGCCTCGCCGACAACGGCGTGCCGCTGGACGAGGAGCCGGTGCTGGGCATCGCCCTGGACGGGTTGGGTTACGGAACGGACGGCAGCTTCTGGGGTGGCGAATTCCTGCTGGCGGACTACAGGGACTCTGAGCGGTTGGCCAGTTTCGAGCCGGTGCCAATGCCCGGCGGCGAGCGAGCCATCCGTCAGCCCTGGCGTATGGCTTTCGCCTGGTTGCACCAGAGGTTCGGCAACGATCTCTCCGCGGGGCAACGGCTGCCGGGCGAATTTGGCGACTTCCTCGCCCGCCAGCCGCTGGAAACCCTGGCGCGCATGGTCGATACCGGTTTCAACAGCCCGCTGACCAGTTCCTGCGGCCGCCTGTTCGACGCCGTGGCCGCGGTGATCGGCCTGTGCCGCGAGGTCAGCTTCGAGGGTCAGGCGGCCATGGCCCTGGAGGCCTGCGTGGACAGCGCCGCGCTGGCTGGCGGAGGAAGCGGCTATCCGTTTGAGATTGGGGAGCGGGATGGCTTGCCGCGGTTGCGCGCACAGCCCATGTGGCGAGCGCTGCTGGAGGACCTTCGCCGGGGCACCGCCGCCAGCGTCGTGGCCGCTCGCTTTCACCTTGGGCTGGCGGAGGCAATAGGGCAAATGGTCGACTGTCTCGGCGAACGCTGCGGCGCGGGCTGGAGCGGCCGCGTGGCGCTCTCCGGCGGAGTCTTCCAGAACGCGGTGCTGAGCAGTTTATTGGTCCGGCAATTGCGCCGGCGCGAGTTGGAAGTACTGTGCCATCGCCGAGTGCCCGCCAATGACGGCGGCCTGAGCCTGGGTCAGGCGGCGGTGGCCGCAGCGCGCCTTTTACAATCGCGTGGGGCTGGAATATGTGCGTAGGAATTCCCGGACAGATCGTCGAGATAGTCGATGCGGAAACCGATACCGCGGTGGTGGAAATCTGTGGTGTGCGCCGCGCGGTCAATATCGCCTGTGTGGCGGGTGACGAGCGCAGCCACGCCAAGTGTGTCGGTCAATGGGTGCTGGTGCATGTGGGTTTCGCGATGAGCCGGCTGGACCCGCTGGAGGCGCAGAAAACCCTGGAACTCTTGCGGGAGCTGGGGGAGATGGAAGAGGAGTTGTCGGCCATTGCGGAGCGGGAAGGGCGGGCGTCCGGCTAATTGGAGGAGGAATCCCCGTGACGGATCATTTGCAGCAACTCTATCCCTTTCTCTGGGACCTGGTACACACGCTGCTGGCGGACAGCCGCGGCGGTCTTGCGGGAACGGAGGCGGAGCGGTGAAATTTATCGATGAGTTCCGCGATCCGGCCAAAGCCCGCGCGCTGCTGACCAGTATCGGGAATCTGGCGGCGCAACTGCAGCGCGAGCGGCCGCTGCAGCTGATGGAGGTCTGCGGCGGGCATACCCATTCCATTTTCCGCTACGGTATCGAGCAGGTGCTGCCGCGCAATATCGAGATGGTGCACGGCCCCGGTTGCCCGGTGTGTGTACTGCCCATGGGGCGGGTGGATGACTGCGTGGCCCTGGCGGAACACCCCAATGTGATTTTCACCACCTTCGGCGACGCGATGCGGGTGCCCGGCTCGCGCAAGAGCTTGTTGCAGGCGCGGGCGGAGGGCGCCGACGTGCGCATGGTCTATTCGCCGGAAGACGCGCTGAAAATTGCGCGGGACAACCCCGATCGCGAAGTGGTGTTCTTCGCCCTGGGGTTCGAGACCACCATGCCCTCCACGGCGCTGACGGTTCTGCGCGCCGCGGAGGAGAGGCTCGAAAACTTTTCCGTCTTCTGCAACCACATCACCATTATTCCCACCATCAAGGCCATCCTGGATTCGCCGGATATCCGCCTGGACGGCTTCCTGGGCCCGGGCCATGTGAGCATGGTGATCGGCACCGCGCCCTATGAATTTATCTGCCGGCACTACCGCAAGCCGCTGGTGATCTCCGGCTTCGAGCCTCTGGATATTCTGCACTCTGTTTACCTGCTGTTGAAACAGATCGTCGAGGGCCGTTGCGAAGTGGAGAACCAGTACCGCCGCGTGGTTGCCGATGCCGGCAACAGGGCCGCGCTGGAGGCGGTGCGGCGGGTCTTCGAGCTGCGCGAGTTTTTCGAGTGGCGGGGACTCGGCTCCATCGACCATTCGGGGGTGCGCCTGCGCGGGGCGTTCGCCCGCTTCGATGCGGAGCGGCGCTTTTCCCTGCCCAACCTGAAAATCGCCGACCCGAAATCCTGCCAGTGCGGCGAAGTGCTGAAAGGCGCGATCAAGCCCTGGCAGTGCAAGGTGTTCGGCAGCGCCTGCACCCCGAAAACGCCGCTGGGCTCGCTGATGGTTTCCAGCGAGGGCGCCTGCGCGGCGGTGCACAACTACGGGCGCACGGACCTGATTCGCGCCCGCGAGTTGCAGGGGGAGCGCGAATGAGCGACATCACAGCCGAACACCGAGCGCGGAGTGCGATACAGGAGGCCAGAATCGACCTCTCCCACGGCAGCGGCGGCCGCGCCATGCGCGACCTGGTGAACGACGTCTTTCTCTCCGCCTTTGCCAATCCCACTCTCGCCGCGCTGGAGGACCAGGCTCGCATCCCGCTCGCGGATCTCTGTGCGGCCGGCGACCGGCTGGCGTTCACCACCGACTCCTATGTGGTGGACCCGCTGTTTTTCCCCGGTGGCGATATCGGCGAGCTGGCGGTGAACGGCACCGTCAACGACCTGGCGGTGAGCGGTGCGGTGCCCCTGTACCTGTCCTGCGGCGTGATTCTCGAAGAGGGTTTTGCCCTGGCGGATCTGCGTCGCATCGCCGGGTCCATGGCGCGGGCGGCCGAAGCCGCCGGGGTACAAATCGTCACCGGCGATACCAAGGTGGTACCAAAGGGCGCGGCGGACAAACTGTTTATCAATACCAGCGGCGTCGGCGCAATTCCCGCCGGGGTGGAGATTGCCGCGGGCCGCGCCCGTCCCGGCGACCGGATCCTGGTCAACAGTTTTATCGGCGATCACGGTGTGGCGATTCTCGCCGCGCGGGAGGAACTCGCCCTGCAGGTGCCGATAGAGAGCGATACGCGCCCGCTCAATGGCCTGGTGCGCGCGCTGCTCGACGCCTGCCCGCAGGTGCACTGTCTGCGCGATGCCACCCGCGGCGGTCTGGCGACGGTGTTGAATGAATTCGCCGAGAGTGCCGGCGTCTGTATGGAGCTCGAAGAGGCGGCGATTCCGGTGCGCGACGAGGTCAGGGGCGTATCGGAAATTCTCGGGCTGGACCCGCTCTACTACGCCAACGAGGGCGTGCTGGTGGCGGTCGTGCCCGAGTCCTGCGCGGAGCGCGCGCTGGCGACAATGCGCGCGCATCCCGCCGGCGCAGGGGCGGCGTCAATCGGCGAAATCACCGCCGAACCCGCGGGGCGGGTGGTGATGCGCAGTGGTTTCGGCGGAGGGCGCATCGTCGACATGCTGATTGGCGAGCAGTTGCCGAGGATCTGTTGATGCGGATGTTCCCAGGGGGAATCCGGACCGCCAGGGTGGGTCGCCGTGCATGAGCTGTCCCTGGTGCAGAGCATCGTCGAGACCTGCAGTGCACACGCAGACGGCGCGCGGGTGTGCAAAGTTACCCTGGAGGTGGGCGCGCTGTCCTGCGTGATGCCGGAGGCGCTGCGATTCTGTTTTGCCGCGGTGAGCGACGGCACCGCGCTGCGGGGCGCGGAGCTGGAAATTCTGGTGCGGCCCGGCCGCAGCCGCTGCCGGGAATGCGGCCGCGAACTGTCGCTGCGCAGCCTGCTGGATAACTGCAGCTGCGGTTCCGGGAACCTGGAGCCGCCCAGTGGTGGCGACCAGTTGCGGATTCAATCCATGGAAATCGAGGAGGCGGTTTGATGTGTACCACCTGCGGTTGTTCCGGGGGCGCTCGCTCCCTACTGACCAATACCGCTACGGGCAAAGTGCTGAGTATCGGTGAATCGATTGCGGCTGGCGAAGGTCCCGCACTGCGCCGTCAGCACAGTGAACAAGCGGCCCCGCCGGATCGGGGGGGCGACTGGTTGCATCTGGAGCGGGACCTGCTCGCGCACAACCGGGCGATTGCGGAACGCAACCGCGCCCGTTTGCGCGAGCGGAATATTCTCGCCCTCAATCTCGTCAGTTCTCCCGGCGCCGGCAAGACCACATTGCTGGAGCGCACCATCCGCGACCTGCGCGACACAGTTACTGTCAGCGTGATTGAGGGCGACCAGGAGACCCAGTTCGACGCCGAGCGCATCCGCGCTACCGGCTGCCGCTCGGTACAGGTCAATACGGGCACCGGCTGCCACCTGGAGGCGTCGATGATCGAGAGGGCGCTCGACGAGTTGGCCGCCCCGGTGGGGTCGCTGCTGATGATTGAAAATGTCGGCAACCTGGTATGTCCGGCACTCTTCGACCTGGGGGAGCACGCCAAGGTGGTGATTCTTTCGGTGACCGAGGGGGAGGACAAGCCGCTCAAATATCCCCATATGTTTCGCGCCGCGTCGCTGATGATTCTGAACAAAACTGACCTGCTGCCCCATGTGGATTTCGATACGGATGTTTGTATCGGTTACGCGCGCCGGGTCAACCCACATATCGACGTATTGCAGCTCTCCGCCACCGGCGGTTACGGCCTGAAGGACTGGTACGACTGGCTGCAGAGCCGGCGGCTCTTGGAGGCGATAACGCCGTGAGCGGCTTCCTCGCCCTACAGACGGAGTTGTAAAGGTTTATGGCTGCCCTTCCCGCGCTCTTTATTCCCAAGTTTCTCCAGCAGAATCCCCTGCAGGATCCCCAGCCGCAGGAGCCGCAGGAGGAGTTGGAGCTGGCTAAAATGGCACCTACGTCCTTCTCAGAGGCGTTGACGACCATCCTGGAGTCGCTGGCGGATATCTGGAGCAATTTCCTCGTCCATGTTCCCTATGTGCTTACCAGTTTTGTGGTATTGCTGGTGACCTGGATTATTGCCCTGGTGATCAAGCATTCTGGGCGGCGCATATTCAAACGCACTACATCCCGAAAGTCGTTGCGCGAATTGCTGGTGCGCCTGATTAATATTGGAGTCTGGGTGCTCGGCTTTCTATTTGCGGCAATGGTGCTTTTCCCCGGGCTGACCCCGGCCCGGGCGCTGGGAGCCCTGGGCCTGCTATCCGTTGCCGTGGGCCTGGCATTCAAGGATATCTTCGAGAATTTCTTCGCCGGCATCCTGATTTTGTGGCGCTTTCCCTTCGAGGAGGGGGATTTTGTCGAGTGCGAGGGGGTTGCCGGCCGGGTGGAAGCGGTGGAGGTGCGCAACACCGCGATACGCAGGACCAGCGGAGAATTGGTGATAGTGCCGAATCTGTTTCTGTTCAAGAATCCCTGTGAGATCCTCACCGATCGGATCAAGCGACGGGTCGACATTACCGTGGGAGTGGCCTACGGCGAGAAGCTGGCGGAGGCGGTGGAGGTGATCGAAGAGGCAGTGGCCTCTTGTGAGCTGGTGCGGGAGGAGGATCCCATCCAGGTGTTTCCACAGGAATTCGGTGACAGCGGTATCGATATCGAGGTCACCTGGTGGACGGGCTCCACCCCGGTGGCGTTGCGCGAGTCCCGCGGCGAGGTGGTGACCGCGATCAAGGACGCCCTGGACAGCGCTGGTATCGAGATTCCCTTCCCGTACCGGACACTTACCTTCAAGGAGCCGCTCTCTTTGCGCGGGGAGCCCGATTAGAGAGTGCTGTCCGGCTGGTTTTCCGGCCGCGCCTCGACAAAAGCCGGTATTTCCGCACAGACCTGGGCGATGCGGTGGATTGCTGGATAGTCGGCGATATCCATTCCAAAACGCTCGGCATTGTAAATCTGTGGAATCAGGCAGCACTCGAACAGTCCCGGTTCCACGCCAGCTGCAAAAGGTGTCGGGTCCAGCTGCTGTTCCAGCGCACTGAATCCTTCGTGAATCCATTGGCGGACCCAGCCGGTTTTCTGCTCGTCATCGACCGCAAACTCCGATTGCAGATATTTGAGTATGCGCAGGTTCTGCACCGGCTGGATATCGCAGGCGATGGTATAGGTCAACGCGCGGATGCGCGCCCTTTGCAGTGAATCCCGGGGCAAGAGTGCGGGTTCGGGATGCCGCTCGTCCAGCCACTCGAGTATGGCGAGGGATTGCGTGAGTACTGTGTCGCCGTCCACCAGCGCCGGCACCAGGCCCAGGGGGTTCAGTTTGCGGTATTCATCGCCGCTTTGTTCGCTTTTCAGCAGGTTGACCGCGCAATAGTCGTATTCCAGGCCCTTGAGGTTGAGGCCGATGCGTACGCGGTAGCTGGCGGAGGAGCGGAAGTAGCCGTGTAATTCCATTGTTATTCCCTTGGTTATGGTCGATTTTTATGATGTGGTGGCGGCCCTGCTGCCGGTGGCTTTTTGCCAGACACGCTGTGGATACTTCCCTGTACGCTCTACGCGGCCGTCCTTGGCCGCGTAAGGTCTGGCAAAAAGCCACCGGCATCAGAGCCTTCGCTTCAGGCTTCGGTATTCTTTCTGAGCCCCGATAGTTATTCCGGATTCACATACTCCACTATCTGCTGATCGATGGTACCGAAAATATCCGCGTCCATCTCGTCGTACATGGCGATCTCGATGCGGTCGCCGAACTGCATAAACGGCGTGTCGGGTTTGCCGTCGGCGATCATTTCCAGCATACGCACTTCGGCCAGGCAGCAGGAGCCTTCGGTCCGGTCCAGGTTGGAGACGGTGCCGGAGCCGATAATGGTACCGGCGCCGAGATTGCGGCTTTTCGCCGCGTGGGCGATTAGCTGTGGGAAGTTGAAGGTCATGTCCACGCCGGCGTTGGGGGAGCCGATTTTCTCTCCATTCAGCCTCGCGTGCAGGGGCAGGTGCACCTTGCCGTCGCGCCAGTGGTGGCCGAGTTCATCCGGCGTCACCGCCACCGGGGAGAAGGCGCTGGAGGGCTTGGACTGGTAGAAGCCGAAGCCCTTGGCCAGCTCGCTTGGAATCAGGTTGCGCAGGGAAACGTCGTTGACCAGCATCAGCAGGCGGATATGCCCGCCGGCTTGCTCCGCGTCGGTGCCCATGGGCACATCGCCGGTGATCACCGCCACTTCCGCCTCGAAATCGATACCCCACTCGGTGCTTGCCATGGCGATATTTTCTCTGGGGGCGAGAAAGGTGTCAGAGCCGCCCTGGTACATCAGCGGATCGGTCCAGAAGGATTCCGGCATCTCCACTCCCCGGGCCTTGCGCACCAGTTCCACGTGATTGACGTAGGCGCTGCCGTCCGCCCAGTGGTAGGCGCGGGGCAGGGGGCTGTGGCATTCGTCGGGATCGAAGGGGAAGCTGGTGACCTCGCCCTGCTGCAGTGCGTTGAAGCGGGCCCGCAGTCTGGGCTCGATAGTTTCCCAGTCATCCAGGGCCGCCTGAAGGGAGGGGGCGATATCGGCGGCGCCGCAGTAGCGGGCCAGGTCGCGGGAGACCACGATCAGTTCGCCGTCGCGGCCTTTTTTAAGGGAGGCTAGTTTCATGGCTTCAGATTCTTGCTGGTTGAGGGTTCGGATCGAATTTTGTGTAGGAGCGGCCGTTGGCCGCGATCCTGGGAGCGCCGAGCTCCAGCTCGGCAAGCGGGCCGGAGGCCCGTCAATATCGAGTAGTTACTTCGACTTCCAGGAATTTACATATTCCGGGTCTTCCACCGCATGGGCATCCGGCAGGATGTTCCAGGGCGTGCGGCTGTCGAGCATGACCGCCACCTCGTCGGTTTCCTTTCTTGCGTGCCTGGCCCCGGCCTCGAGGGCCTTGGGATGCGGTCCGTGGGTAAAGCCCATGGGGTGCAGGGTGAGCATGCCCGGGTGGATGTTGTCGCGGCTGAAGAAGTCGCCGCGGTGATAGAAGATCAGTTCGTCGAAATCGTCGTTGTTGTGGAAGAAGGGCACTTTCAGGGCGTCGGGATCGCTCTCGATGGGGCGCGGCGCAAAGGTGCAGACCACGAAGCCGCGGGCCACGAAGGTGGTGTGAGCCGACGGGGGAAGATGGTAGCGGTGGCTCATCAGCGGGCGTATGTCGCGCCAGTTGATGCGCACTGCCAGGTTGTCCCCCTTCCAGCCGGCGGCGTCCAGCGGGTTGAAGGGGTAGGTGATCACGGATACCTGCTGGCGCGCCTTCACCTTTACCTGCCACTCGTCCTCGGTCTGCTGCGCGCGGAATTTGCCGTCTATTGCGGGTATGTCCAGCATTGCCGGGTCGAAGATGGCGTGGCGGCCCACCAGGCCTTTTTCCGGCAGCTGGAAGTGACTGCCGGTGGCCTCCACCATCAACAGTTCCAGCGGTTCGGCGGGCTCCAGGCGCCACAGGGTGCCGCGGGGGAGCACGATATAGTCGCCGTCGCGAATATGCAGGTGGCCGAAATCGCAGTAGAGATCTCCGCTGCCGTTGTGCACGAACAGCAGCTGGTCGCCGTCGGCGTTGCGGACCAGGTGGTCCATGGCTTCGCGACAGGTCCACAGGGCCACCAGGCTGTCGCTGTTCTGCAGTATCGGCTTGTGGTCCCAGGGGCTGTTGCCGCTGTGGGCCATTCTGGTGCTGTCGAAGGCGTGGGGACGCAGTGGGCCCTCGAAATTGCTCCAGCCGGTGGGGGGGTGGTGGTGGTAGAAATGGGTGGCCGGGCCGAAGAAGCCCTCCTTGCTCATTTCCCGCTCGTAGGTGTTCGGGGGAAAGTCCGCGTGGGCCTGCCGGCTGGTTTCACCTTCCACGCGCGGAAAATTGATCCAGTTTTTCATGAGTTTCCACTCGTTGATCAATGACCCTGTAGGAGCGGGCCATGGCCGCGATCGGCATCAGCAGAACCTTTCTGAGTCAGATCGCGACCATGGGCCGCTCCTACATAGGGGCGGTTATTTGTTCTGGAGCACGCCGCGGCGAATCTGGTCGAGTTCGATGGATTCGAACAGCGCCTGGAAGTTGCCCTCGCCGAAGCCCTCATTGCCCTTGCGCTGGATGATCTCGTAGAAGATCGGGCCGATCACATTCCGGGTAAAAATCTGCAGCAGCAGGCCCTGGCCCTCGGTTGGGGCGCCGTCGACCAGGATTTTCAGTTTCTGCAGCGCTTCCTTGTCTTCGCCGTGGCCTTTTACCCGCTCATCCAGCTTCTCGTAGTAGGTGTCCGGGGTGTCCTGGAACTTCACTTCGTGCTTGCGCAGGGTGCGCACGGTTTCATAGATATCATCGGTGCCCAGGGCGATGTGCTGGATGCCTTCTCCCCTGTACTCTTTCAGGTATTCCTCGATCTGTGACTTATCGTCGGAGGACTCGTTGATCGGGATGCGGATCTTGCCGCAGGGGCTGGTCATGGCGCGGCTGGTCAGCCCGGTGAGCTTGCCCTCGATGTCGAAATAGCGGATCTCGCGGAAATTGAAAATGTTTTCATAGAAGCCCGCCCACTTGTCCATATTGCCGCGGCGAACGTTGTGGGTGAGGTGATCGATGTAGGTGAGGCCGGCGTCGAACGGGGGCATCTTGCCGGTGGGCAGGAAGTCCACATCGTAGATGGTGTTGTCGCCGTAGCGGTCCACCAGATAGATACGGCTGCCGCCGATACCCTCGATGGCGGGGATGTTCAGTTCCATCGGTCCGGGGTGGGTTTCCACCGCAGTGGCTCCCTTTTCGATGGCCTTGCGGTAGGCTTCAGCGGCATTCCTGACCCGGAAGCCCATGGCGCAGGCACAGGGACCGTGCTTTCTGGCGAACCTCTGTGCAAATGAGTCCGGCTCGGCATTGATAATGAAGTTGATGTCGCCCTGTTTGTGCAGGGTGACGTCCTTGGAGCGGTGGCGGGCCACTTCCGCAAAGCCCAGATGTTCGAACAGGGAGCGCAGCAGTTCGGGCTCCGGAGCCGCGTATTCCACGAATTCAAAGCCGTCGGTGCCGAGGGGGTTGTCAAACAGGTCTTTGCTCATCACGGGTGCCTCATATCTCTGGTCCCGCGCGCAAATATTTTGCGTCGCGACGGGTTTTGGATACCAAAAATGGCGTACAAAGCCGTATAATGCGCGGCCAATTTCCTGTGTCACTGGGGGCCGGGCTCCACCGGAAAATTTCCGGTGGTAGTGGTTACAATTGAAACTAATGTTAGTTACATTTGTAACCCGATTCAATATCCCCCGCGCAAAGCAGGTAACCAGAGAGATGACAACCGAAAACCGGGGCCCGCAGGAGGCGGCAGGGCCCGACGATCTGCACCTGGAGAAGTTTCTGCCCTATCGCCTGTCGGTGCTTTCCAACCGGGTGAGCAATGCGATAGCCCAAGCTTATGGTGCCCGTTTCGACCTGACCATTCCCGCCTGGCGGGTGATGGCGATACTGGGGCGTTTCCCGGACCTGTCCGCCGCCGAACTGGTGGAGCAGACCGCTATGGACAAGGTGGCCATCAGCCGCGCGGTGTCCTCACTGCTGAAAAACGATTACATCACCCGCAGCGAGGACCCGGCGGACCGCCGCCGCCAGGTGCTGAACCTGTCCGAGCGGGGGAGGGAGGTGTACGAGCGCATAGTACCGCTGGCGCAGCAGTACGAGCGCGACCTGATGGCGTCGCTCACCGACGAAGAGCGCCGCCAGCTGGACAGCATTATTGAAAAACTGATGGACCGCGCTCAGGCCTGGGCCGAGAGCGGTTTGATGGGTTGAGAGAAGAAAATCGCAGGAGTTTCCGCATGTTTGAGCATATGAGCAGTCTGCCGCCCGATCCGATCCTGGGCCTGCTGGCAAGCTACCGCGCCGACGACAATCCCGACAAGATCGACCTGGGCGTGGGGGTGTACAAGGACGAGTCCGGGCACACACCGGTGCTGCAGGCGGTCAAGGAAGCGGAGACCCGCCTCCTGCAGAGCGAGGAAACCAAAGCCTATATCGGCCCCGCCGGTACGCCGGGTTTCAACAGCGCCATGCAGGAACTGGTCCTGGGGGCCGAACATCCGGCACTGCTCGCCAACCGCGTGCGTTCCGCGCAGACCCCCGGTGGCTGCGGCGCGCTTCGTGTGCTGGCGGAGTTTACAAACCGCGCCAAGCCCGGCGCCACAATCTGGGTGAGCGATCCCACATGGGCCAACCATGTGCCCCTGCTGGGCAACGCCGGCCTGAAGATCGAGAGCTACCCCTACTACGACCGCGCCACCAGCAGCCTGCGGTTCGACGCCATGGTGGAGACCTTGAAGGATGTGGGCGAGGGTGACCTGGTGCTGTTCCACGCGTGCTGCCACAACCCCTGCGGCGCGGACCTGAGCCGCGAGCAGTGGCAATTGCTTACGGAGATGGCGCAGAAGCAGGGCTTCACGCCGTTTGTCGACATGGCCTATCAGGGCTTTGGTGAAAGCCTGGACGACGACGCCTGGGGCCTGCGCCTGATGGCGGAATCGGTGCCGGAAATGCTGGTGGCCGCGTCCTGCTCAAAAAATTTCGGCCTCTACCGCGAACGCGTGGGCCTGGCCATGGTGATCTATAACGACACCGCTGCCGCCGACAAGGGCCAGAGCCAGATGCTCAATGTGGTGCGCGGCAACTATTCCATGCCTCCCTCCCACGGTGCGGCGATCGTGGAGTCCATCCTCACCGACGCCGGCCTGCGGGCCAACTGGGAGGCGGAGCTGGCCGAGATGCGCGAACGCATCAACGGCCTGCGTGCCGGCCTGGTGGAAAACCTGGATACGGCCGGTGCCGCCGGCGATTTCAGCTTTATTCAGCGCCAGAACGGTATGTTCTCTTTCCTGGGCATCACCCCGGAACAGGTGCAGCGCCTGCAGCGGGAGTACTCCATCTACATGGTGGACTCCAGCCGCATCAGCATCGCCGGGCTGAGCCAGGGCAATATGGAGTATTTCTGCAAGGCAGTGGCCAGCATACTCTGACTCGGGACCCGGGACCCGGGACCGCGGAGCTCCAGCTCCGCATCGCGGGCCGCGGCCCGCCATCTCGCCATCTGTAGGAGCGGCGGGGCGGCCATCCGCCCATGGCCGCATAGGACTTTCAACAGGGAGCCACCGTGTCCGATTCTTCAACCTGGACCCCCCAGAGCTGGCGCAACTTCACCGCCTGCCAGCAACCCAGCTATGAATTCCCGGATCAGGTCGCCGAGGTCGATCGCCAGCTGGCCGGCTATCCGCCGCTGGTATTCGCCGCCGAGGCCCGCGAGCTGCGCCGCCAATTGGCGCAGGTGGCGGAAGGCAATGCCTTCCTGCTGCAGGGTGGCGACTGCGCCGAGTCCTTTGCCGACTTCAATGCCAACCGTATCCGCGACACCTTCAAGGTGCTGTTGCAAATGGCGGTGGTGCTCACCTTCGCCGGCAACCTGCCGGTGGTGAAGGTGGCGCGAATGGCCGGCCAGTACGCCAAGCCGCGTTCCTCGGATATGGAAACCGTCGACGGTTTGGAGCTGCCCAGCTACCGCGGCGATATCGTCAACGGTATCGAATTCACCGAACAGGCGCGCCGGCCGGACCCGCAGCGGATGCTCACCGCTTACAACCAGTCCGCCGCCACCCTCAATCTGTTGCGCGCCTTCGCCCAGGGCGGTCTCGCCGATCTGCACCAGGTGCATGGGTGGAACCTCAGTTACCTGGAAAACAATCCCCAGCGGGAAAAGTACGCGCAGTTGGCGGAACGGCTGCAGGAGGCGCTGGAGTTTATGGAGGTGTGCGGGGTGACCTCGGGGAATACTCCGGCCATTCGCGAGACGGTGCTTTACACCTCCCACGAGGCGCTGCTGCTCAACTACGAACAGGCACTGACCCGCACCGACAGTCTCACCGGCAAATGGTACGACTGCTCGGCACATATGCTGTGGATCGGCGAGCGCACCCGCCAGTTGGACGGTGCCCACGTGGAGTTTCTCTCCGGCGTGTGGAATCCCATCGGAGTCAAAGTGGGGCCGGGCATGAGCGGCGATGAACTGCTGCAGCTGATCGACAGGCTCAACCCCAATAATGAGCCCGGCCGCCTGACGCTGATTACCCGGATGGGCGCCGATACCCTGGGCGAGAAACTGCCGGCGCTGGTGCGCGCGGTGAAGAGGGAAGGGCGCTCGGTGGTGTGGAGCACCGATCCCATGCACGGCAACACCGTCAAAGCCAGCAGCGGCTACAAGACTCGCGATTTCGACAAGGTACTGCGGGAGATCCGCGATTTCTTCGCTGTGCACCGCTCCGAAGGCACACATCCCGGCGGCATCCACCTGGAGATGACCGGCCAGCATGTCACCGAGTGCACCGGCGGCGCCTGGAAGATTTCCGAGGCGGACCTGGCCACCTGCTACCGCACCCAGTGCGATCCGCGCCTGAATGCGGACCAGGTGCTGGAGCTGGCCTTCTGCGTGGCCGAGTGGCTGCGCGACGGCCGCACATAAATTTCCAGACCGTCCCCCTGGGAACGCCGAGCTCCAGCTCGGCAATCGCCCCGAAGGGGCGACAGTAGATTGACGGCTACCGGAATGCTGCCAGGTTGGTGGCTCCGATCGGCCCTACCGTCGATGGCCGCCCGGGAAAAAACCACATCGGTAAATATTTCCCGGGCGGCCATCGGCGGCAGGGCCTGGCCTCGCGCCAGCCGAAAAGTTTGCAGTGCTTGGCTTGGTGTTTTTTACTACTCAACTTAGGGGATGCCCATGTACCAACTGTTTATCGCCAACAAAAACTACTCTTCCTGGTCCCTGCGGCCCTGGCTGCTGCTGCGCCAGCTGGAGATTCCCTTCGGTGAGGAGCTGGTCACCTTCGAGGAGGGCGGTAGTTGGGAGAAGTTCCGCCGCTTTGCTCCCAACGGCCTGGTGCCCTGCCTGGTGGATGGGGAGACAACCGTCTGGGACTCTCTGGCGATCGCCGAGTACCTGGCGGAGGCCCACTCGCAGGTCTGGCCGGCGGAGAAGGGCGCTCGCGCCTGGGCCCGCTGCGCGGCCGCGGAAATGCACTCCGGGTTTTCCACTCTGCGCGATATCTGCACCATGAATTGTGGGGTACGCGTACAGCTCGCGGAAATTCCCGGGAAGCTGCAAAAGGATATCGGTCGCATCGACGAACTCTGGTGTGAAGGGTTGCGGCGCTTTGGCGGGGCCTATCTGGCCGGAGAGGAATTCACCGCGGTGGACGCCTTCTTTGCCCCCGTGGCCATCCGCGCAAAGAACTATTCCCTGCCACTGACCGAAACCGCGGCCGCCTACGCCGAACGGCTGCTGCAACTGCCGGCCATGCAGGCGTGGATCGCCGAGGCGTTGCAGGAGCCCTGGCGCGAGGCCGATCACGAGGAGGAGCTGCTGCGCGCCGGCGCCATCCTCGAAGATCTCCGCCAGTAGTCAGCGGGGCACCGAAGCCTCTGTCGAGAGTTGCCGGTGCCTGGGCTAGCGTCATGTTCGCCCAGGCATCTCTCCGACGCATCACCTCCGTCTCCATTTCCGGCCATCTCACCATCCGAAATCCGGCCTGTTCCGGCACCAGCGGCGTTCCCGACCAATCGCCAATCCGCCTTGACCCAGTGCATCGGCCAGCAAATACAGAGTTTAAAAGAATACACTTAAAAAGTCGTTATCAAGTTGCAAATAACACTCTCTGATAGATCTGTCTCAAGCATGTAAGTTGGCCAGAGCGGGGGGTTTATCGCGGAAATCTTTCTACTTGTCGCCCTGAGGCGCAGACGGCGCGCCGTTGAATGGCAACCGTGGGATGAAAAGCGTTAGACTCGAGCGATTAAAAACTAAAGAAAAGTAGTACCACAGGAGAAAACCCATGCGCCAGACACTGATCGCGCTGTCTATAGCCGCCGCGCTGACCGCCGCCGGTTGCGACAAAGAGGACCAGCAGAGCGGGCCGGCACAGGACACCACTTCTGCGAACGAAGCCGCAAGCGCAGCCCCGGAGAACAGGAATCCGCTGTTGGCCGAGTGGACCGGCCCCTACGGCGGTGTGCCGGCCTTCGACAAGATGGCGGTGTCGGACCTGAAACCGGCCCTGGAAGCCGCCATGAGCAAGAGCCTGGCGGAGATAGATGCGATCACTGCCAATCCCGAGGCGCCGACCTTTTCCAATACCATCGCGGCGCTGGAACGCAGCGGCGGTGAACTGGACCGGGTCTTCGCCTACTACGGCATCTGGAGCGCCAATATGTCTTCCCCGGAGTTTCGCGTCATCCAGCAGGAGATGGCGCCGAAGCTGGCGGACTTCGAATCCCGGATTGTCCAGAACGACAAGCTGTTCCAACGGGTCAAGGCCGTTTATGACCAGCGCAACGAATCCGACCTGAATGCCGAGCAACAGCGTGTGGTGGAACTCATCTACGACAGGTTCGCCACCAATGGCGCGACCCTCACCGGCGAGGCTAAAAAGCGTTACGGGGAGATCAACCAGCGTCTCGCGGAACTGCATACCCGGTTTTCCAATAATGTGCTGGCGGACGAAGAGGGTTACGATCTCTTCCTGGACAAGGAGCAGTTGAGCGGACTGCCGGAATCTTTCGTGGCGGCGGCCGCGGCGCTCGCGGAGGAGAAGGGCCACAAGGGCAAATATGCAATCACCAATACCCGTTCTTCCATGGACCCCTTCCTCACTTATTCCGACAACCGGGAATTGCGCGAGAAAGTCTGGAATAACTACTACAACCGCGGGGACAACGGCGACGAGCACGACAACAACGCCATCATCGCCGAGATACTGCAACTGCGCGACGAGCGCGTCAGTCTGCTGGGCTTCGACAACTACGCCCAGTGGCGCCTGCAGAACCGCATGGCGAAAACCCCCGAACGCGCAATGGAATTGATGGAGGCTGTGTGGCCGGCAGCGGTTGCCCGGGTTAAAGAAGAAGTCGCAGACATGCAGGCGGTGGCGGACGCCCAGGGTGCGGATATCACCATCGCGCCCTGGGACTACCGCTACTATGCGGAAAAGGTGCGCAAGGCCAAATACGACCTGGATTCCGATGAGGTGAAACAGTACCTGCAACTGGACAAGCTGCGCGAGGCGATGTTCTACGTTGCCGGTGAGTTGTTCGGGTTCAGCTTTACGCCGGTGAAAGAGGGTAGGGTTCCAGTCTTCCATCAGGACGTGAAGGTCTGGGAGGTGAAGGACAAGGCCAGCGGCGAGCATATCGGCCTATGGTACCTGGACCCATTCGCCCGCTCCGGCAAGCGCTCCGGCGCCTGGGCCACCATGTATCGGGACCACACCACTTTCAATGGCAGGGAGACGGTACTGGCCTCTAACAACTCCAACTTTATCAAGGGGGCGCCGGGCGAGCCGGTACTGGTGAGCTGGGACGATGCCGAAACCTTCTTTCACGAGTTTGGCCACGCGCTGCATTTCCTCGCCTCCAACGTGAGTTACCCGACCCTGAACAGCGGTGTGCGCGATTACACCGAATTCCAGTCCCAGTTGCTCGAGCGTTGGTTGGCCACCGATGCGGTGATCGACAACTACCTGGTGCATTACAAGACCGGCGAGCCGATTCCCGATGAGCTGGTGGCCAAGATCAAGAAGGCCGCCACTTTCAACCAGGGCTTCGCGACTACCGAATACCTGGCCTCTGCACTGGTGGATATGAAGTTCCACACCGTTGACCCCAAGGGAATAGATCCGGATGCGTTCGAGCGCGAGACCCTGGAGGCGCTGGGCATGCCCAAAGAGCTGGTAATGCGTCACCGCACCCCGCACTTCGGCCATATCTTTTCCGGTGAGGGCTACTCCGCCGGTTACTACGGCTACCTATGGGCGGACGTGCTGACCTCCGATGCGGCGGAAGCCTTTGCCGAGGCGGACGGCGGCTTCTACGACAAGGAAGTGGCCGGCAAGCTGGTGAAGTACCTCTTTGCCCCGCGCAACGCCCTGGATCCGGCGGAAGCCTACCGTGCCTTCCGCGGACGGGATGCGAAGATCGAGGCGCTGATGCGCGATCGTGGCTTCCCGGTTCCCGGCGAGAAATCGGGAACGGTAGCCAGCAAAAATTGCCTCGTCAGTAAAATCTGTGGGCCGTCTCCGGCACAGGTAGCCGCCCAAGCGCATGGTATAGCGCTATTTCCAGGCATCTGTAGGTCCTGAAGCCGTAGGATTTTCTGGCGGTCACTTTCGCTTTGTTGTTCAGCC
>NZ_JBOFOC010000079.1:0-6223 GCF_051659245.1 Microbulbifer sp. | reverse complement strand
CCATGGCCGCGATCGGCCTCGCTTCGTAGTGGTAGGGTGCGCCCTACTCCTGATCGCGGCCATGGGCCGCTCCTACAACAAAAACAAAGATGGAGTTTCTATGCCTCCACCAGTTCCATAAAATCCAGCGAAGCCTGCCGGCGGATGGTGCGGCGGTGGTTGGCCCAGAGTTCGGCGATCTTCTCCCGGTTGCAGATTTTGCGATCCACATAGACGCGGGTATTGAGCTGGCCGATGGGCTTGGCGCTCGGGCACTTGCTGAACACAAATTGATTGGAGATCAGGTCCATAAACGGGCCGGACTTGCTGCTCGGCATAATGAACAGCAACTGCAGGCCCAGGGTTTCCGTCAGGTAGCGGATCACCTCCCGCGAGCGGGATTCATCCATCTTGGAGAAGGCCTCGTCCACCAGCACCATCTGCAGGTGACTGCTGCCCTCGTTGAAACGGAAGGCCGAGGTCACCGCGGCGGAACGGATAATGTACGCGGGGGTCTCCAGCTGGCCGCCGGAGCCAGTGCCGTACTGGCTCAGCGCAATCGGCTCCTTGCCCTCCGGCTCCTTGAAAATCTCGTAGTTGCGGTAATTGCGATAGTCACTGATGCGGTCCAGTTCCCGCCGCGCAACCTGCTCGTCTTCGCTGAGCAGCATATTCAGCAGCTTGTCGCGCACCTTCTGCTGAGCGGGGTTTAACTGCGCGTCGAACAGGCTCTCCTCCTCGCCCAGGTTCGGCAGTTCGATCACCGCCTTGAAGAAATTCCAGTACTCCCTGAATTCCGGCACCCAGCTGTAGGCGAAACGGAAGCGCTCGCGATCGGCGCCGAAGCGGTGGTGTTCCAGCTCCCTGTTCAGATCGTCCAACACCCGCTTGCCATCGTTGATCGACTGGTAGATAGCGTGGCACAAATGCGTGACGAAGGTGGTGTTGAAGGATTTCTTCAGGCCCATCAACTGCTCGTGCCGGTCCACCAGCAGATTGTTTTTCAATCGGTTGCGCAGCGCCTCCACCTGATCGCGCAGGCTGCACACCAGCTTGAACAGCGCCTCGTTGTGACCGGCGCCCAGGTCCGGCTCGAAGGCCAGGGTATCGCCGGCGGCAGTGCTGGCATTGTATTCCATTACTGATCGGTCCAGTTGGCGGCAGTATTTTTCCAGGCGCCCCTGCATCTCTTCGATATCCGCACCGAAATCAAAGCTGTCGCCAGCGCGCTCCGCCTGCCCGTCCGCCTGTTCCAGGCTTTCTTCTGCATTGTAGTCCGGAGTGATCCGGGCGATGCGACGCACCGCGGACTCGCAATCGCTCAGGGCGTCGTCCAGTGTATCCAGCTCGGTGGAAAGTGCCTTTAGCTGCCTGCCGGTATTTTCCAGATCCCGCTCCAGCTTGCCGGCGTCGTGCTGCAAGCCGGACTGCAGTTTCTGCTGAGTCTGCAGCTGCACCTTCAGTTCCTCCACCTGCTGTTCCAGCTGTTCGCAGTCCTTCAGGTCCAGGTTTTCCAGTGCCTGTTCAGCACTGCGCCAGTCGCGCTGGGCCGCCAGTGCCGCATCCACCACCGGTAGCAACTGCAGGCCATTCAGGTCGCGCACCGCGGAGGCCACGCGGCGGTAAAGCCGGTGCTGTTCGTTCACCTGCGCGGCTTCCGCCAGCAACTGTTCCAGCGCCTGCTGCTGGGCCGCCAGTGCGCGGGCGCGGGCGCCCTGGCCGAAAACCAGCTCGGCGTCGTCGATATCGCAGCGCCACATGCTGTAATTGCCGCTGGCCATGCCGTCCGCGGTAAGGCCGCGGCGGGTGCCGCGCAGTTCGTTTTCATCGCGCACCTGCAGCACCGAGCCGTAGGAGGCGCGCAGATAGTATTCGGCGGTTTTGTGATTGAATTCCATCAGCTCGACGATGGAATCTTTCGGCAGCGGCACACGTTCCGCATCCCGGCGCGCCTTGTCCCCCTGGATCACCCGCGCGCGGTTGTTCCTGCCGGGCAGGTTGCGGACTATGCGAATGGCGGCGGCCTCGTGCTCCGGCTCCACGATGATCGAGAAGCGCGCACCGCCGAGATAGCCTTCAACGGCCATCTGCCAGCGCTCGTCCATCACTTCCACATAATCGCACAGCACCCGCGGCTCGGCCCGAGGGCACTGCTCGCGGATCGCCGCCAGGGCCTGCTCCACCGACTGCGGATAGCGCACGCGGTTGGCCTGCAGGTGCTGGATGCGGCTCTCCTGTGCCTGCAACCGCTTTTGCAGCTGCTGCACCTGCAGCTCCCAGCGGGAGACCTGCTGACTGATCTGTTCGCGCAACGAGGTTTCACCCGCGTCTGTGCCGGCCAGCAGACCGCAAAGTTTATTGTGCAGCGCTTCGCTGCCGGCGGCGCGCTCGCGCAGGGGTTCCAGGGCGGCCAGGTCTATCCAGTCCTTGCCCAGCAGTTTGTGCAGATCCGGCAGATCCTCCTCGCGGCTCACCTGTTTGACACACTGGACCAATGCCTTGTTGCGCAGTGCCGGAATTTCCAGTTCCGCTGCGGAGCTGTTCAGCAATTCCAGCAACTCGCCAGCGGCATCGCGATTGTGCTGCCAGCGCTGCTCCTGGGTTGCCAGCGGCCCACCCTGGCCGGAGAGCTGCTGGCGTGCGCGGGCGATGCGCTGCTCCAGTTCATCCTTGCTGCGCAGGGCGTCGATACCCAGGCGCTGGGCCTGCAATTCCACCAGCTGCTGGTTCAGCTGTTCGGCGCGCTCGGCGGCGATGCGCGTTTCGCGCCCATTGTTCTCCAGATCGGCGCGCAACTGCTGCTGGCTGTTCTTGCCGGCGAGATAGGTTTTCTGCACCCGCAGCTGGCGGTGGCGCGCCTGCAGATATTCCTGCAGACGCAGTTGCAACCACTGCTCGCGGTACAGGCTTGCGGACTGGGCTATCTGTTCCAGGGCGCCGACCCGCTCGACAATCTGCCGGGCTTCCTGCTCCATGGCGTGAATGGTTTTCATCAACTCGGAGACAGAGCGGATGGCCTCGCCCAGGTCGCGCTTTTCCAGTACTTCCTGGGCGACGAAATCGTTGATGCTCTTGACCGGCTTGTAGGCCATGAAATTGGAAAAGGTGCGCGCGGCGTGCATGGCCTCGCGGTCCGGCACCGCATCGCGGCGGCCGCGCAGGGCGCCGTAGAGGCGGCGCAGATAGGCTTTCTTTTTATCGTACTGCTCCACCTTGGCAAACTGTTTGCCCAGCACCGAGTGGAACTTGTCCAGCGGCAGCAGGTGCCTGCCGTCCTTGTATTCGCGGATAAAATCGCCGATGGCCAGCTCTTCGCCGGGAAAGATAAAGAAGCGCAGATCGTCCTGGCGCGCCTGGGCCGGCTTGGTGCTGTTATCCAGGTGGGCGCGGATCGCCATCACCGAGGTAAAGGGATCGCTGTCCTCCCCTTCCGTGGGAGAAAAAATCCCGGCGATATAGCAGTCGGTGGGCTGCAGCCGCGCGTAGCTGCCGTCGTCACAGCCCAGCACGTAGGACGCCAGGGTGCGTACCTGCTTACCGCCGCGGCCGCGCTGGGTGGTTTCATCCTGCCCCGGATTGAAGGTAAACAGGGTGTCGTGGGCCGCAGTCATCAGTGTCTGGATAGCGTCGGCCGCGGTGGTCTTGCCGGAGCCGTTGCCGCCGGAAAACAGGTTGATGGGGCCGAATTCGTATTCCAGCTGGGGGATATTGCCCCAGTTGATCAGGATCAGTTTTTTTAGAAACATTTTTTTGCCATCACAGATGCAGGGATGGTGCCTGTAGGAGCCTGCTTGCAGGCGAAAAGATCGGAACTCCGTAGCCTTTCGCCTGCAAGCAGGCTCCTACAACCACTATTCGGACTCGGTGGCAACGAAGAGGCTATGGTCTTCGCTCTCCGGTGTTATACGCGCTGCGGTTTCGCGGGTGGGCTCCGTTTCCAGCAGCTGCTGCAACGTCGATTCGGTGACAAAGTGCGCGATGGTCGGGCGCACCCGCAGCCAGGTTTCCGCCAGGGGTTCCGCGTCGTCGCCGGCAAACTGCACTAGGCGCAGCTGGCGCAGTTTCTTTAACAGACTTTTACGCTCCGCCAACTTGTCCGGCAGCGACATCTTCAGCAGGTTGCGCAGGCCCAGCTCCAGCGCCTCGAGGGAGAGGGCCACACAGCCGCTGTCGTCCACCTGCCCCTCCCGCAGCGCCTTGTCGTACTCCACCCGCAATACCAGAATCGCCGCCACTTCCCACTGACTGAGGCGCGCGCGCAGGCCGCCGTGGTGGGGTTCTTCCTGGTCCGGCAGGCCCGGCACTTCGGAACCCGGCGGATAGACGCGGATAAACTGGAAGCGGCTGTCGTGTTGCAGGCGCAGCCCCAGCGGCGCCAGCCACTCGCGAATAAGTTGCTCGCAGCGCTGGAAGCGGTCGTAGAGTTGCGCCTCCACCTGGCTCTCCTCCCGGCAGATCACTCCGTAGTCCAGCAGGCGCACCAGCAGCTCGGAAAATTCCCCGCGGGTCAGACGGCACTGGGCCAACGCTTCTTCCAAAGCCTGTTCAATCACTTTCTTGTATCTCTATAAATGACCATTCCACCCTACGGGTAACTCCGGGGCTTGTTCAATCACTTTCCTGCAACTCCAGGGTATATTCGTCGAATTTCTCGAAGTAGTCATTGCCCGCAGTCTCCCCGGTAAACTCCACCCGCAGCGCCGCGGCGGAATCCTGGTTGACCGCGGCCGCTTCCAGCGCGTGGCTCATGGCCAGCAGATCCCGCGCGTCTTTTAACGGCAGGTCGCGGCTATTGATACGCCGGCCGCTGCCGAGGGCGGCCTGCAGGTAATTCCGCAGATCGCTACCGTTGAAATTGAACGCCTGGTCCAGCAACTGCTGCAGGAGGATATCCCGCTGGTTTTCCTCAGCCAGCGGCACCTCCTCCTCCACCCGGGTGTTCACCGGCTGACGGCGACTGCGCTGCCAAAGCTGGGTCTGCCCGGGGTCGAACAGGCGCAGTTGGAATCCCCCCAGTTGATCGCCGAGCCGCTCCAGCAATTCTTTTTTTTCCGGCTGCTCGCCGAGGCGCTGGCACAGGTCCGCAAACTCGCCCTCGGACTGGCTGTGCAGATAGCTGAGCTGGCGGATAATGATGTCCGCGCGCTTGGTGAAGCCCTGCAGCGCGCGGCGCAGCGCCGGCAGTTTTACCTCGCAGGCGCGGCGCATGCGGTCCTCGATGGTGTCCAGCATCAGCCACAGCAGCGAGCGGCCCTCTTCCGCCAGTTCCGGCAGCAACTGGCGCAGACGGCGCTCCCACTGTGCCTTGCGCTCCCTGTCTTTGCGACGGATACGCGCAATCACCCGGCCGATGGCGTCCCGGTGCTTTTCCACGCTGTCGGCGGAGAGGCGGATCGCCAGATCCGGCTGGAAACGGCTCTCCATAAAGGAAAAGAATTCATCCGTGGCCTGCTGCACCAGCAACTGCGCCTCCACCTCCCGCACCAGTTCGCGCTTGCGCTCCTCCAGCTCCGCGATCATATCGGTGAAGTCGGCGACGATGCGCTCGGAGTACTCCCAGGCGTCGATCAGGTCGTGCACTTCCCCACGGCTGGCAAAGGCTTCCAGGGCATTGAGGGTATTGCGGGTATTGCGGTGGCGGGTGCGCACGCGGGTGCTGTTCACCTCCACCAGCGGTTGGGTAAACAGGCGGCCGCGGCGGCTGAAGGGGTAGCTGGCGCTGAGTGTGGCGCTGTCCACCTGCTTTTCCAGCCAGCCGTACTCCACCAAACTGTTCAGCACCCAGACCGCCTGCTCCCGCAGGTTGCGAAAGCGCCCTTCGGAATCCGGATTATTGTCGTCGCTGTCCAGCTGCGGGGCGCGGGTCAGCGCTTCGCTGAAAATCTCCAGGATCTGCTCACGCGCCAGGGATTCGCCGTAGTCCGCCTTGGCGGTGTACAGGCGCTCGTACAGCAGGCGCAGGCACTCCACCACCTGCTCGCGGTATTTGCCGGTGAGCGGGCGAAAGAAGTGCTGGTAGGCATCCGCGAAAAACAACGGAACAGGTTCCGCTTATTCTTCTTCGGGTTTCTGGTTGAGTACACAGTACTTGGTGTAGTCACCGGCGTCGGTCAGGGTCCAGTCGCCTTTGGGGGTTTCGTCCATTTTTTTGCACCAGGCTTCGGAGCCGCGTTTGGGTTCGCAGGCGGTGAGGGCTAGTACGGCGATAATGGCGGTAGTGAGTATAAATAGTTTTTTCATTCTG